>CAKZYI010000143.1 GCA_937884735.1 uncultured Pleurocapsa sp. | reverse complement strand
GAGTAATTCTTTGAGGATCTTTCGTATGACGATAATTAACTAATACCTGGTTTCCTTGTGAATCCAAGTTTTGATATCCTCCACTATGTTTTTGCAATCTTTTGGTAAGAAGGGAGCCGAATTGCCAATTATTTTCTGTTGTCGAAACTGTAATTCCTTTCGCCTCAAAATAAAGATATGTCAATTGCCAAGCAAAGGAGAAAGGAGATTGACAAATTTCTGATTGATTTTCACTAGAACGCGACAGAAGATAGCGGCGAACTGTATCGTCTTGGGGATGAAACTCGCGATCGTCATATAGATCGACGAAACCAAGTTGTGTCTTAGGAGCTGAAGGCGGAGGAGCAATAGGATCGATTCCCCTAGCATCAAAAGCACAATTAGCAATCAATTTTTTGTTTTGCCTAAAGTGAGTTTTTAATGCCTGATGACCTGCTGGATCTCCTTTGGGTACGGGAATATCTCGTACAATATCTAAACCGATCGCTCTTGGTTGATATTGTTGTAATTTATCTAATAATCGAGCGAGGGTACGATCGCTTACAGGATAACCATAGGTATTTAGATCTTGCTCGTTTACACCGACGATTAAGATTCTCGAATCCTGCGTTTCTTGGGGACGAGTCACCATTAGTCGATCGAACGCTGCTAATTCCCAGCTTTGAAACCAAGATAGCGATCGCATTCCCACAATAACTATAGTTATGACAATACTGTTTAAGAACGCGAACCTTAGAGGAATTTTTGTCCTTTTTCCTAAAGTTGCTAGTTGTTTTTCGACCCAACGACGATTAAAAATAGCTTTATATAAGGGGTTATAAACTTCTAAATATTTACCTCGTCTGACTACTAAACCCGATAGTTGTAATTCCTGATATTCAGCCGATTTTTTAACGATTATTTTGCCTCGCTGTAAAATTTGCCGATAAAGTAAGAGTAATTTTTTACTAGATTTAGGGCTATAAAGAATCCGACTGCGAATAGTTTTTAAATGGGGAGGTTCATCTTGAGATTCCCAATTATCGACCAATTTTTCCTGAATTAATTGTTCGAGCCATGATGCTTCCTCTCCTGGGAAAATTACATCATTGGTATTAGCTACCAGCCAACAGAGTTTTTGAGTTAGAAAAGGTTGTCCCCCAGTCCAAGCTAAAATCTTCTGTAGTAGTTTTTGGGGATTTCCTGTAATGTGTTCTAGTCCCTGAGTTAAGACCAAGCTCTCGGATATCTGGAATCCTTGTAGGGCGATCGCAAGACCAATGTTAAATGGATTGTTATAAGGATCTTCGATTAATTCTGATGGCGTAGCGACTCCTAATACAGCCCAAGTTAATCGACGATAATCTGGTTTGCTGTCTCGAAAGCTATAGCAACTTCGGATCGCAGCAAAAAAGTCATCCAAAGAAAAATCCAAACTTAAAACCCGATCTATTTCATCAACAAAAATAACAATTTTTTGCCGAACTTTTACTAATAAAATTTCTTCGATAAATAATTTTAATCTTTGTACGGGGGATAATAAATCTCGTTGTTCTCGCCACCATTTGCGCCAGTTAAATTCTTGAGGGGAGATGCAGCTAGAAGCAATATCTCTCACAATACCCGCATACCATCGCTCGGGTGTAATACCTGCTTTGCCAAATCCTGTTAAATCGATAAAAGCACAGACAAACCCTTCTGAATTTAGTCTAGTCATTGTCCTAACTCGCAAACTAGACTTTCCCATTTGTCGAGAATTTAGTACGTAACAAAATTCTCCAGCCTTCAAACCTCGATACAAATCCCGATCTGCCTGACGCTGGATATAAGTGGGTTCTGCTGCATTTAGACTTCCACCACTATGACGATAGTACAAAGGTCGATCGCTCATTATTTATGCTTTTATTTTGGAGTATCAAACTAGAACCCGACTAAAATATTCTCGATATAAATTACACCGAGGTATAACTTGATTATCTTTTAGCTTAACTAAACCCATACTATATAGCTGATAGATTTGCATCGGATTTAAGTTTACTGGTTTGTTAGCATTAACAACTTGTTTTAAAGACGCTGTTAAAGATGGTTTTTTTTGTAGCGTTTCCAAATGTCGCCGTAAATGATGGCTGTAAATACCAGATTCTTTAGCAGCATTGGCGAGTAGAGTTTCTAAATCGAGAAGATTACAACTAATATGATATAGTGCCAGTCGGATCAAATATGGATGTCCTCCTAAGACATCAATTAACTTGGTAACTGTATTTTCGTTCCAGTCTAGTTGATGTAAAGAAGCTAGATTTTGCACCTGTTGAATATTTAGCTCAAACAATTCTATTGGCACTCCCGCATTAAAAGGAGATTGATTGAGATCTAAGGGAATATAAACTTCGGTAGAATGAGCCAAAATCAAACGTAAATTTTGCCATATACGAGAGATTTTGCCTTTTTCATGCCAACTACGAAGCATTCCTAAAAAATCTTCAACAACATGAGTATGAGAAAAAATACGATCTACTTCATCTAAGGCTAGAACTACAGGACAAGCGATCTCAGATAATAAGTATTCTTCAAAATATGCCGTACAGTTACCATTACTGCCCAAAATCTCGGTATCCCAATAATCATTGAGCTGATTATCTAAACCCAACTGTTTGCCAACTACAACACACAACCAACGAAGAAATTTATCTAGATCGGTGACAATATTTTTATCTACGCTACTCAAATTCAAATAAACGGCGTGACAATTATTAGATTGAGCATGAACTAAAGTTTTCATGATTAGGGATGTTTTGCCCATTAATTTTGGTGCTTTAATCCGAATCAAAGAAGCTGGTTTAAGAACTGTTTTATAGCAAATAGACTCAATATTATCCCTAGTTTGATAAAAAATAGAATCTGGAGCAACTACCCCTTCAGGAAAAGGAATAGTTGTCGATTGGGGGAAAGTCGGCTTATTATTATCAGCGATCGCTATAGTTGGGGAATCAAGCTGTTTTTTTGCAGGAGTTGATGTGAGGGCAAGATCCTGAGACTTCATTTTTGTTGTCAGAGGAGTTGTGTAGCCAAGATCGGCAATATCTCGCCACGCCAAACCCAGAAGATCGCAAATATCAACAAAGGTACTATAGTCTACTGGTTTCCCAGTACAAAAACGGCTGACAGTAGAGAGAGCTAAACCCAACTCCAGAGCTAAAGCTCTTTGAGAGGGAAAACCATTGCGTAATAAGGCTAATTTAACTTTATTTAGATATTCCTGGGATATTTTTAGGGATCTCGACATTATACTTCTCGGAAATATTGTAACTTAGCTTTTACTAAAAATATATATGCATATAGCGGTAGATATTGAATTAAATTTACCAAATTAAACCTAGTAATAACTCAATACAAAGTCAGTTACTTATAAGTTTTTCTCACTTAAGAACTCAGTCAAGAGTTTACGATTATGAATTTGTTCGTCAAATTAGTAGGTTAATACAATGTACACAACTGGTAAAAGAAAAAATAAGGCGTTTAAAGATAGGTTGGATAGACATATAAAAAATCCACAAGAGATAAAAAAGGTTGCATCAACAGAAATGGCAATTTTCTAACCTATTACCTCTAGTCACAAAGCGATTTTTTCCCTGATTCAATCGATTTTATTTGTGTTTCTCGTATTTTTATTACATGTAGTCCAAATTATGAATAGTTTTTTGAACCTGCTCGATAAATATATTAATGAAATCTTATTCTCTCGTTCTAATCAATGTTTACTCAAGATTTCTAGTAGTTTGTGTGCAATGTTGGGCGGAATAATACTAGCTGTGAATTTGAATATTAGTAGGTATGGATTTATTTTTTTAGCTCTAAGCTCAAGTCAACTTTTGATTGCTAGTATTCAATCGAAAGACTATCTGATGGTGATTTATGCAGCTTCTATTTTCCTATTTGTTGACTGTTTGGGAGTTTATAGATGGATACTTATGTAAATTGGAATAGTCCAGAAATATCTGACCTAACTTTAAAACAAGTTTACCAACAAGCAAATCTAGATCGACAAGAAGATATTCATTGGATTGTGAAAACATTTGAAAATCCCAAAAGCCCAATTGCGTTACCAGGCAAGATTAGTCTTCACAACCATGATTGCATCCATATTATTTTAGGAAAAGGTATAACTCCAGAAGATGAAGCCTTTGTGATTGGTTTTACTATGGCAATGATACCAAAACTAAATTTTGGCATATTAAGCTGTTTAAATTTTTATCGCGCTTTATCTATCATCCAAAATATCGTTTTAACGATCGAGAACCAAAAATATTCGATTTAGGATTTAGATACGGTCAAAATCTTTTATTTCGCAATATTAATTCAATTAGCTTTGATGATTTTTACAATTATAAAATAAACGATCTTCGTGCATTATTGGCAATTAATATAAATACAATTGATAGCCTAAGCGAAGCTTAAACGGTTAAGAGTTTTTCTGTGTAAAAATTCAAGTTTTTGAAGTTGGGTTGAGAAGATAAAGTGATTTGTATCTAAATGCGGGACGGTAAAGCATTGTAAAAATAGACCGTAAATGAAAGCTTATTCGGTAGATTTTCGAGAAAAGACAATTTAGTGCGATCAATATAAGAGCATGAATAATGATTGCAGGATTAGAAAACAACATTAGTCAAGAGGTTATCTAAAAATTGTGACGCTATGTTATGTAATCAATTTTTCATCGTTACTTGAAACAGAATATTGGAGGAATTTAATGTACTCTTTAGATTTATTTGGAGTTGCTATATTCGCGATTCTAGGTGCTTTAGTAGCAGAAAAACAGCAGCTCAATATATTGGGTATTCTTTTGTCAGCGATCTTAACTGCCGTTGGTGGTGGAACACTTCGAGATCTGATTCTGGGACAAACTCCTGTTTTTTGGATTCAAAATCCAGTTTACTTAATAGTCGCTGCAATCGCTGGATCTAGCATTTTTGTTGTTTCACCCTACTACAGATTTAGAATACGAGTTTTTTGGCTAGCTGATGCAATGAGTTTGGCAATCTTTACCATTATCGGAATTCAAAAAGCAATCTCCATTGATGTTACTCTGTTAAATGCCGTTCTCCTAGGCACATTAACAGGGGTGGGAGGAGGTATCATGCGAGAGCTGTTTTAGGACACATA
>CAKZYI010000142.1 GCA_937884735.1 uncultured Pleurocapsa sp. | reverse complement strand
TGGAAATATTATACAAACCCAAAGCCGAACACAAAGCCCCCGAAACCAAAAAAGGTACATACATAAGGATAAGAAAACACAGAACTGAGCCATCATCTCCAATGGGGCCGTGTAGGATAGGAAACCAAACGTCAATCTCAGAATAGCTAAAATTTTGTCCAGAGGGCGTGAGGGACGAGAAGCCTGTAATGCTTAGGTTGCTTGTATTTTCCCTGGCTACGGCAGTTTCGGCTTCTTCTGTCAACAATAAAGGTTTCCCCGACTCTAGTACTTTTTGTGCCAAGCTGCTAGATTGCCATGTGCCGTTTTTATCTATATATACGGGTAAGATTTCGTATTTAGTCTTATTTTCTGCTTGTTGTAGTGCCGATGCGATCGCTCTTGCAGAAGTTATGGATACCTCGTGTTCTCCTGAACAACCACCAAATAATAAACCAACTTTTTGCTTTGCCATATCATATCCCCAAAATCTCCCTTAGATGCTACATCATCTTTTAAGTTTTGGTTGGATTTGGCAATGTGTAAGTGAGACTGAGAGATTGTTTGTAAACCATTACTATCAAACCCATAAAAGTCTATTTCTGTCAAACTAGTATTGAGTTTTTATGAATTTTGTAAATATAACAGTTTGTTAACTATAGTCATTTTTAGCGATTTAAAAGCGAGTTCATTGTCAATAAGAAAATTGCTTCACCAAAAAATAACTATCTCAGAGGCTGCAAATATTTTTGACACTGTAGTCCCTAAAGACACTTCTATCATAGCCTAAAAGCACTGTATTTGCGTTGCCTTTTTGATAATATTTTAGATTTGCTAAACAATGTAAAGATACAAATTTTTAAATATAAAACTGTTTTATAAAAGTTTTGCTTATTGAGTAAAAATGCTAGCGACGAAGACAGTCTCTGATTGTCTAGAAAGTAAATAAAAGAAGCAAGATTCCCATAACACCACAGCCTAAGATGGCAAAAATACCAAACTCCTGAAGAAAAACAATCTTTTTATTTTGCTTATCTATACGATGACCAAGGGTGTATATTTTCTTTTCTAAATTAGTGTATTGATATTCTAGATAATATCTATCATTATCTTGATATTTACTGCTATTTTTATTATTACTTTTGTGCCTTGATTTTGTGCCGACATTCAAATTTTTTAAATATTCAGACTGTTGCATCACCATTGTTTTCAACTGGGTTAGCTCTTGGTTATCAACATAAGATGCACTAGCTTTATATAAATATTTTTCTAATAACCCTGGTCCTAATTGAAAATATCCTTTGTATGCAGAATAAATAGCATTAATTAATTCTTTTGCAGGGGTGTTTTTTAATAAATATCCTTTCGCTCCAACTTGCAAGGCGGTGTTTAAATAGGAGTCTTCATTATGAACGCTGATAATTAAAACTTTAGTATCTACAAATTGCTCGGAAATAATTTTAGTTGCAGCAATCCCATCTAAAATAGGCATTTCAATATCCATCAACACGATATTGGGTCTATGTACTTCGATTAGGTTTAAAGCTTCTTGACCATTATTAGCACAACCAATAAATTCTAAACGGGGGTCTTCTTTTACATACCCTCCAAGAATTTCTCTCACTGTTTTTTGATCGTCTGCTATTAAGACTTTGATCATTGGAATAAATATTGCTTATAAAATGAAATATAAAATTTTGAGACTATAAAACGCTCGGTTTGAAAGTATATGTTTTGTTTTTTTAGCAAATTACAAATATAAAAATAATCTCCTAAAAAAAAATTTAGTGACTATTATCAATAGACAATATTACAAGATATTTGAATATTTGATATTCTCTACTATAAGTAGATTTATGATTAATTTATTTAAAGATTAGATGAATTTTAATTATTTTGATGTTTTTTTGGCGTTCGCGACAGATGATATTCAAGCTTTGACAGACTTTTATAGTCAGCTTTTACAAAAACAGCCCGATGTTTATCGTCCCTCTATTTACACGGAATTTCACCTAAAAAAGTTACGCCTGGGTATTTTTAAACCAAAGCCAGAGCGTCAAAAAGAGTTTGAAAACCTGGGTAGCGGGATGAGCCTGTGTATTGAAGTAGAAAATATTGATATTGCGATCGCAACTTTGACGAAAATTGGCTTTCCACCACCAGGAGAAATTATTGAAGCTTCTCATGGAAAGGAAATTTATGCCTACGATCCTCAAGGAAACCGTTTGATTTTGCATCAATCAGCCTAGTCATATTAAATCCGATTCATCAAAGTTACTTATTTAGCTTGACTGGGAGATTGGGAGACTTGGAAACTGGGAGACTTGGGGACACGAAGCATAGCTTCGTCCAGAATCGATGATTCTGGGAACATCAAAAAGATGTTCGACTGGGACAAAGGCACGCAATGCGAATGCATTGCTAGTCGTCTCACGACGATCTGAGCGATAGCTCTGTGCCGCATGTGTGGGAGATTGGGACAAAAGTCTATCTTTTATTCCATTAATTTTAAACAACTTATACCAACAGGATTTAGTATCACGTCATAAAAAACCAGAGATATTTTATATCTCTGGCAACAATTTAATTTCTTATTTTTGGTAATTTTTCAGGCTTAAAAAAGAAAATCAAGCTTCCTCGGCAGTTGCAGCAGCCTCTGCTGCCGCCGCATCTTCTGCTTCTTCTGATGCTGTTGGTTTTGCTGGTAATACAATAGAAATAGCAGTACGCTCTGGGTCGTCAAGAGCAGTAGCACCTTCAGGTAAAATAATTTCTCCTACATGAAGAATAGTACCAATTTCAAAATTGCTGATGTCTATCTCAATTGATTCGGGAATATTTCCTGCAGAACAAGAAATTTGCAATTCTGTCATGATCTGCTCGACAATACCGCCTTCTTTAGTACCAGCAGCTTTCCCTGTCAAAATAACAGGTACAACAATCTCTACTGTTTGTTTTGCCGAAACGGTAAAGAAACTAATATGGTTCAAAGTTCTTTTCCAAGGATGATCCTGTACTTCTCTGATTAAAGCCTTGCCATTCCAAGACATATCAGGAACTTTGATATCGATTAGAGTATTGTTAATTGCTGCTTTTCTCAATAACATTTGAGCTTCCCTTGCAGGAAGAGTCAAAGATACAGAGTTCGCTCCATCGTGTCCATACAAAGCAGCAGGAATCAAACCTTCACGACGTAATGCGCGGGGTTTACTTCCTTCGGGTCTAGTTTTACATTCAACGGTGATATTCATAATGTTTCGCTAATTTGGTAATTGATAATGCGGTTAAAAGTTTTAATCGAGAAGGAGACAAACTTCTGGGTTTTTTGGTGCTATGTCAAAAACCCAGAAAGACTATACTGGGACACCATCCGCATCTAGCAATGCTCTTTTTGGCCCGTGGATTGGATCTTCGACAATAATGGTCTGGTCTCGACCTGGCCCAACTGAAACAATCGCAATAGGAACTTTCATCAATTCCTCTAGATATTTCAAATAGTTAAGGGCATTTTCAGGCAAATCTGATAAAGAGCGACAGCCCGTAGTAGATTTTTGCCAGCCTGGCAGGGTTTTATATACTGGTTTACAATTAGCAAATTGACTTGCATTGGTGGGAAAATGATGACAAATTTCGCCATCAATTTCATAAGCTACACAAACTTAAATTTCTGCCAGCTCATCCAATACATCTAGCTATGTAATCGCCAGGCAATCCAAACCATTGATTCGCACAGCATAGCGACCAATCACAGCATCAAACCAACCACAGCGACGACGACGACCCGTTGTTGTCCCAAATTCTGCACCCAAGTCTCCTAACAACTGTCCTACGCTGTCATTCAACTCAGTGGGGAAAGGTCCTTCTCCAACACGAGTGGTGTAAGCTTTTGCTACACCAATTACTCGGTCAATGGTAGTTGGGCCAACTCCTGCACCGACACAGGCTCCTCCAGCAATAGGATTGGAAGAAGTAACGTAAGGATATGTTCCATGATCTAAATCTAGTAACGTTCCCTGGGCTCCTTCAAACAGAATATTTTTTTTCTCTTTTACTGCTTCGTATATTTTAAGAGAACTATCTATCACAAAGGGGCGTAAAAACTCTGCGTATTTTAGATACTCTGCAATTACTTTCTCTGGATCTAAAGGCGGTAGATTATATAGTTTTTCTAAAATTACGTTTTTATAATTGATTGTCCACCCGAGCTGTTTTCGTAGGTGTTCGGGATTCATTAAATCTAAAACCCGAATTCCAGTACGTTCTGATTTGTCAGCTTAGGTAGGGCCAATTCCCCTTCCTGTCGTACCAATCTTATATTCTCCTCGGCTTTCCTCCGATGCTTGATCTATCTTGCGATGATAAGGCATGGTGACGTGAGCCGTCTGAGATATATTGAGGTTATCTACTGTCACTCCCAAAGCTTTTAACTGCTCTATCTCTTCGATTAGCACCTGAGGATCGATTACTGTTCCAGAACCGATAATACACTCTGTTTTAGGATATAAAATTCCAGAGGGAATCAGGTGCAATTTGAAAGTTTGTTCAGCTACGACAACAGTATGCCCTGCGTTTACTCCACCTTGGGAGCGTACCACGACATCTGCCGAGCGACTGAGTAGATCGGTTATTTTTCCTTTTCCTTCGTCACCCCATTGGGCTCCGATCACGATAACATTAGCCAAGAGTTTATTTGAGAGCTAAAGTTTACACAAACTATTATTATGGTTATCCGCCGTACACGATGTCAACCACTATCTACTCTTAGTATGGTTGAGACAGGAAAAAGTCAGAGTTGTAAATAGCCATAAGTCATAATCTGCATGTCTTTAAACTATATTTTAGTCAAAAACCAAAAATAGAGAATGGAATTATTGCAACAGGTCAGGTTAATTGACCCTACTCAAGGGGTAGATCGCTTATCAGATATATTGATTGCCGAAGGTAAAATTAAAGCGATCGCCAATAAAATCACCGAATATCCTCCTCAAACCCAAGTAAGTTCGGGAAAAGGGCTAATTATTGGTACTGGGTTGGTAGATCTATATAGTCATGCCCAAGAGCCAGGAAATGAATCTAGAGAAAGTTTATTTAACCTTTCCCAAGCTGCAATAGCGGGGGGCTTTATTCAGGTTGGCATTTTGCCCGATACTACTCCTCGAATTGACAATGTAGAGGTATTGGCTGCCATCAAACAGAAAAGTAGTTTTCTACATCAATTTTCTCCTCTATGCTTTTGGGGCGAGGCATCTAAAGATAATGCTAACAAACAGATGAATGAGTTGGCTCAATTGAAATTAGAGGCTGTTGGCTTTAGCGATCACTATAGTTTAGGTAGTTTAAATCTACTAAAACAATTATTAGAATACGTCCAGCCTTGGCAAAAAACTATTGCGATCGCATTAGACCGCAATGAACTAGCAGGAGATGGAATTGTCAGAGAAGGAGAGGCATCGATTCGCTACGGCGTGTCAGGAAATCCTGGCTTTTCTGAAGCAGCAATAATTGCAGCAGTTTTGGAAATAGTTGCTGACATTCCTACTCCTGTCCATATTATGCGAGTCTCCACTAAGCGGGGAGTAGAATTGATTGCTAATGCGAAACAAAGAAACATTCCCATAACCGCCAGCACAACTTGGATGCATCTGCTTTGGAATAGTGAATCTGTGAGCAGTTATGACCCCAACCTACGTCTTGAACCGCCTCTGGGAGACAAAGACGACCAAAAAGCTTT
Source organism: uncultured Pleurocapsa sp. (assembly GCA_937884735.1). GTDB lineage: Bacteria > Cyanobacteriota > Cyanobacteriia > Cyanobacteriales > Xenococcaceae > Waterburya. The sequence continues at coordinate 2,048 of CAKZYI010000142.1, read as the reverse complement.
GATTGCTGGAATAAAACAAGGAATCATTGATGCGATCGCGACCGACCACCAAGCCTATACTTATGAAGAGAAAACAGTTCCTTTTGCCTTAGCACCATCAGGAGTAATTGGTTTAGAAATAGCATTACCGCTGTTATGGCAAGAATTAGTAGAAACTAAACAACTTTCCGCTTTAGAATTATGGCAAGCCCTAAGCACTAATCCTCGTATGTGCTTGCAACAAAAGCCTTTTGAAATATCTGTCGAGCAAGATAGCAATTTTATTTTATTTGACCCTAAAAAAACTTGGATTGCCAACCAAGAAAATCTTAAGTCTCCCGCAGCCAACACCCCTTATTACAATAAAGAAATTATTGGAAAAGTAATTAGTCATCAGTCATCAGTCATCAGTCATCAGTAATTTGTTACTTTAAAATCAAATTTGGGCATTCTAAGGAGGTACTTCCCGCAAGTTATAGCCAATTGAATGTCTAATCAGGAAATGGCGGGGATTTTGCAACAGCAAAATTCTCTTTTAAACCGAGTTGAAGAAGTTTTAAGCGAAAATCAAAGACTGAGGAGCGAATTTCAGGAATTAACTGAAAGAGAAGCTCGTTTTCGGCAAATTGCCGAAAATGTTCGCGAAGTTTTTTTTGTTATTTCTGCTAAAACCGATGAGATACTTTATATTAGCCCAACCTACGAAACAGTTTGGGGGCGTAGCTGTCAAAGTTTATATGAAGATCCTCAATCTTGGCTATTTGCAATTCACCCTGAAGACTCATTCAAGGCTTTAGCAACTATTGAAACTCAGTTTAGGACGGGGGACGATTTTGAAGAGGAGTATCGCATTATTCGACCCGATGAATCTATTTGCTGGGTGAGGGTAAGAGCATTTCCTGTGCGAGATGTGATGGGCAAAGTAAATCGTTTTGTTGGTATTGCTGAAGATATTACCAAACGCAGAGATGCAGAAGAAGCTCTAAGAAAAAGTGAAGAGCAATTTAGATTAACTTTTGAGATGGCTCCCATTGGCATGGCAATCAGTAGCCTTAAAAGCAAGCTTCAAAGGGTCAATCAAGCTTTATGTGATGCTTTGGGATACACTCAAGAAGAATTATTGGGAGTCTCTTTTGCTGAAATAAGTCACCCAGAAGATTGGGAAGCTCATCGCAATTTAGAGCAATTATTGATTCAAGGTAAAGAAACAGATTTTCAAATTGAAAAACGCTTCATTGCTAAAGATGGTCGCATAGTTGATACTTTGCTCAAGGTATTAGTTGTCCAAGATAGTGATGGCAAGCCATTACATTTTAATAATCAAATTGTTGATATTACTGAGCGCAAATCCATGGAGAAGCAACTGCTTCATGACGCTCTTCATGATGCTTTGACAGGATTGCCAAATCGGGCTTTGTTCATGGATCGTTTGGAACAACAGCTTAAAAGAAGTCAGTTAACGACAGTGTGGGACATTTAATTGGAGATAAATTACTAATTGAAATTGCTCGTCGTTTAGAAAAATCTATCGCGCCCACCGATACTGTGGCTCGTTTGGGAGGGGATGAATTTACTATTTTGCTAGAAAATATTTCTAGTAAATCAGAAGCTACTCTAGTAGCAGAAAGTATTTATCAAACCCTCAGCTTCCCTTTTAATATTGAAGGATACGAACTATTTAGTACTGCTAGTATTGGTATTGCTCTTTCTTCTGTGGGATATGAAAATCCCGAAGATATTTTACGCGATGCTGACCTGACAATGTATAGTGCCAAAGAACAAGGTAAGGCACGTTATGAAGTATTTGACAATTCTATGCGCGATCGCGCTTTACAAAGATTAGAAGTAGAGACAGATCTGCGTCGGGCTTTAGAAAGGGAAGAATTTGAAGTTTACTATCAACCCATTACTTCTTTGAAGTTGGGTATTTTATCTGGATTTGAAGCATTGGTAAGATGGAATCATCCCACCAAAGGACTAATTGGTCCAGGAGATTTTATCCCAATCTGTGAAGAAACTGGTTTAATCTTGCCCTTGAGTAATTGGCTACTCAAAGAAGCTTGCCAAAC
>CAKZYI010000141.1 GCA_937884735.1 uncultured Pleurocapsa sp. | reverse complement strand
GTTGCGGAAGCTAAAACTGCCCACTAATCTCAGATGCAGCTAAATCAACAAGAGTTAGATAAAGCTATTACTGTCGATTTGAGCGATCGCCAATTGGGTGCAATTGCCTCCCTTTCTTTTAACGTTGGAGTCAGTCACATTGGCAACAGTACTTTGGTTAGAAAAGTCAATGCAGGAGATTATACAGGTGCAGCCAATGAGTTTTTGCGTTGGGATAAAGCTGATGTCAGAGGTAGATTGGTACAGTTGCCAGGATTAACCAGAAGAAGATATGCAGAAAGACAGTTATTTCTACAAGATAGTTAGTACTCCATCTTGTTTTCATATAACTTTTCATATAACTTTTCATATAACTATGTAGTGGATTTATTAGTCTTTACTCCGCAGAATAAACTACTAATTTTGTATTCGCCCAAGATATTATGAAAAATGACAAACTGCTTATAAGTATTAACTTTAAGCAGTTTGATCTGCGATCGTAGATCAAACTGCTTGAGAAGAACGTTTTAGCGATCGCAACATGTTTATATTTTAAGTTGTAGGATAGCAAGATTATAAAATGTACAGCTATTATTATATTGTAAATCAATAAAAATACTGTATTTACTTTGTACCTTAAACAAGTAATTTTTAGTTCTATCAGCATAATTACTGTACTGTAAATTACTTTTTGAGATTTCTAGAAAATTAGTTGATAATTTTCTAAAATGACCAAACAAAGTCAAGCTTTTTGTTCGTGGCACTAGTTAATATATCAAGCTACTATTTAACTAGTAATACAATGTATTCTACAGTTATACATTTATGTTTGACACAACAAGTTTAAAAGAACAATATTCTTTGGGAGACAGAAAGTTTTCTCAAGCCGATTTGGAAAGAGCAGACTTAGAAAATATATTCTTAAGTCGAGTTGAGATGATCAAAGCAAATCTTAATTATGCTCATCTCTAAAATGCTGATTTAAGCGATGCAAATTTGACGGAATCATCTTTAAATAATGCAGAGTTAGACAAAGAACATCTAAGTGGCATAAATTTGAGCAAGGCAAATCTCGCTCAAGCAAACTTTAATCAATCAATTCTCAATCAAGCAAATTTTAGTGAAGCTTGTTTGGAGAAAGCTTGCCTAATTGGAGCAGTTTTGATCGAGGCAAATTTGACTAAAGCGAACCTATCAGGAGCAAACTTATTAAGGGCAAATTTAAGCAATGCCAATTTGAAAGGTGCTATTTATGATTCTGAAACTATTTTTCCTGCTGATTTCGACCCTGCCCGCAGAGGAATGTTGAATCAATGTAATGTTGAAGAATTGTTGGCTGAATTCAACCGTTTTTGTAAGTGTAGTAATAAATATTTGGGAAATACTATGACCGCCAAATATTTCAACTCTTCTCGTCCTGATTGTAACTGGCTCAAACAATTTACAATTAATAGCTCTGGTCAAGTAATTTGTGAGAAAAACCTTGTCGAGCCAGTTACATCTGAACATATAAAGTTCTTTCAGCAATGGTTAGATAATTTCTTTAAGTCTTGTTCCTTAATTATTAGAGGGTTTGAAAGACTTATCTAAGTATATTAAGTTGCCTAAAGTATTGTGGGTAATAAACTATTTTGCTTGAGTTAATAATTTCCCAAGCCACATCAATAATTTTTATCTAACTAACAGTAACTACTTCTAAACTTTTAACGATAATTAGAACTTTGTATATCTTCTAGACGAGCTTCATTGCGTAAAAAACGGTTTATCTGTGCTGTAAAAAATTCTCGATTTTTGGCTAGATGTTCGGGATTGTTGTCGTCTAAGGGATAGAGCAAAGCCTGACGTAATGCCTGAATTACGGCAGAGGTAACATTATACATTGACCGTTGAAAAGTAATTCCCAATTGAACTAAGGTATCGTCTTCTCCACGACAGTGTTGTTGGTAATATTCCTTCAAATAATCGGGAAGAAAATGCCACATATCATCCATCAACAGCGTGGGAGGAATCCCTGCCATGCCTACAGGAAAAACATCAGCATAAAGAATGCCATAATGAAAGTCTTTTTGTTCGTCTGGCACTTGCTTGGCTTGAGCGTTATAGGATTTTGTACCGCGGAAAGGAGAAGTACGATAAAAAACTGCCTCCACATAGGGCAATGCTGCTTCATATAGCCAGGTAAAACCTTGGGATTTAGGAATAATCTCATAGCATTCATCCCCAATGTATGCGTGGTGATAGATTGGTCTGCCTGCCACCGCAAAAATGCCGTTAACTAAAAACTCCATTGCCTCCTTAACGGTGGTCATTTTTCCCTCGTCGTAAAGGTCCGACATTTCTAAAAACACAGGACACATTACTTCCCAAAACAGTCCCAAATTGGAATAGTAGGATAACTGTCGCACTTGTTCGAGAAACATATTGGGAAACAGCTTATACATTCCCTGCATTACAGGATTACCTTTGAAATAGGCTTTGATTGCCCTATCTGCATTAGCTTTATACTCATCGCTATCTAAATAAGCGTTGAACTTAGGATTGATATCCTCATGCCAAAACATTGCCCGCATACAAGCTTCAGCAAACTCCATGTTAATGCGATCGTGATTGAGGTGATGGAGTAATTTGGGCATTTTCCCCGTTTCCCCTTTAGCAATAAACTCTAAAAGCTCAGGATGCGCCGAGGCTTCACCACGCCAGACTTGGAGCGGAGAGTCTTTTCCTGCGTATTTATTGGGTAGGTTTAAATATTCTTGGGGTAAAAAGTATTTAAAAAAAGGTAGAGGATTTAGAAAAACTCTTACAGCTATTTTAAGCTAATCTCGCCAATAAAATTCCATTGGAATAAGACTAACAATACCTTGAACCATATAACATACATGCCAGATTCCGGCCTGGTACTAGCAAATAGGTACTACCGTGTGGCATAACCAAGCAGCTCCAAAGC
>CAKZYI010000140.1 GCA_937884735.1 uncultured Pleurocapsa sp. | reverse complement strand
ACTAGTCACCCACGATGATCGCAACCTCGATAATGCTGATCGAATTGTTCACATCGAAGACGGCAGGTTGGTTAATAATTCAGTCAAAAAAGCCATGGTTTCTTAAATTATACGTTTAAAATCATTCATGAACTCCACGATACGGCGAGTTCATTTTAGATAATTTTTCCAGAGAAATATTTTTTGGCGAACAGACGGTTTATGCCAAAAAAGCCATAAAAAAGGACGGGATGTTGGGGGTTGTTTTCAACACTTTAGCCATCCATCATCCCGCTACGCATATGAGGAGTGAATAGTGATACACAAAAAGCAGCTTATCCCAGCTTTTAGTATGGGTGTAACGATAATAATAAGTAATGCAACCATCGCTAATGGTGAAAAAATAGCTCAAGCATCGGATATTATCAAACCGAGACAGCCATCAATTCCCGATCCAAAGAAACTAAATCCTAGCCCCAATCCTTTATCTCTACCAACAGAAGCTTCAGAAGTTGAGGTTGGTATCCAAGAGCCAATTACTTTACAGCAGGCGATCGAGCTTGCCCTTAAAAATAATCAAGATATAGAAGAGGCTAGAACTCAGGTAGTACGTTTATCAGGTGTTTTAGGGGAAGCCAAAGCGGGACTTTATCCCACTCTCGATCTAGATAGTGGATTAAATTATGGCAATGATGCTTTTTTAGATAGCACAATAGAACAAAGTATTGATGAGAGTGCCAAAGAGTTACAAGAAGATAATCCCAATCTTTCTAATGATGAAGCCAGAGATTTGGCTGAAGATAGCTTAATCGATTCTAATTCTAGTAGCTTTGAATTTAATACAGATTTGACCTTGAGTTATGACATCTATGACGGGGGTTTACGAGAGGCAAATATTCGTTCTGCCGAGAAAGAAGTACGTTCTGGCAAACTAAATTTAGAAGTGGTTGTCGAACAGACTCGCTTTGAAACTGCCAGAGATTATTACAGCCTACAAAATAGTGATGCTCAAGTTGAGATTGAGAAAGCCGCAGTAGCTGATGCAACTCAAACACTTGAAGATGCTCAACTACAGGAAAAAGCAGGGCTAGGAACCAACTTTGATGTGTTGCAAGCAGAGGTGGAATTAGCTCAAGCCAGACAAAGGCTAAATATTGCGATCGCCAATCAAAATATTGCTCGGCGACAATTAGCCGAAACTCTAAGCATCAGCCACAATTCAGACTTAGCTACTGCTGACGCTATTGAAAAAGCTGGTGTGTGGTCACTTTCTTTGGCTGAAAGTATTATTCAAGCCTTTAAAAATCGAGCCGAACTAGAACAGTTTTTACTTCAAAGAGAAATTGGTGAGGAGCAACGCCAACTTGCCTTATCCCAGGTTAGACCAACAGTTAGTGCCTCTGCTAGCTATGGGGTGAATGATGACTTTGAAGATGATTTTGATATTAGCGATCGCTATAGCGTAGGTTTGAATCTGGAATGGAGACTATTTGATGGTGGTGCGGCTCGTGCGGGGGCTAGACAGGCAGAAAAAGATATTGCGATCGCCGAAACCCAGTTTGCCGATCAACGCAATCAAATTCGCTTTGCTATAGAACAGGCTTATTTTAGCTTGGAATCCAATCAAAAGAATATTGCTACAGCGACTCAAGAGGTTGAACTAGCAGAAGAAAGCCTGCGCTTGGCTCGATTGCGGTTTACGGCTGGTGTTGGAACTCAAACCGATGTCATTGATGCTCAGACGGAGTAGACTACGGCGAGAGGTAATTTAGTTGCTTCGATTATTGACTATAACCAATCCTATATCGATCTAAAACGACAAGTTTCCAATATTTCTGACGGTGGTTTACAAGATTTACCTTGAAATTATTTTGCCAAATTCAATTAATAAGTATTAGCGAGAAAAACCAGTGAATGATACCAAGATTAACAACCATAAATCACAACTAAAACTTAGGTAGAATAAAACTTTAGTTTGTGGAGCTTTATTGGTTTTTTAATTGCGATTATGGCAATTTTAGTTCATTTGTTTGCAATAGAAGATAGACTTTTTATCCCATTAATTTTGCTTTTAGCTACGTTGACCCTAACCTCGATTGAACAATTATAAATCAATAGATTTAGCTAAAAATCCTGTTTGTAATATCAGCAATAAATCTTATTTGCTTATCTAAAATTATGAAGTTTGTTTTTTTAAAATCTAAAGTCTTCAAATCTAAATTGTTACAAAATAGCAAAGTTAAAAATAGTATTTTCTCCAAAAAAATTAAAGAGTTTACTTTAATCAAAGAGTTTACTTTATTGAGTATTTTTGCTTTACTGATGATAAATATGCCAACATTTCCCGTTCAAGCTCAAATCAAACCATCAGATACCCCAGAGACAGAGCCTAACCAAGCTCAAAAATCAAAGCCAAATCGTATTAATTACTTTGGCATTGGAGGGGCTATTGGCTTAAAAGATGCGGGAGAAACTGCATTAGGTGACGGTGGATTTTCAGTTTTGGGTCGGTTCTCTTTTACTGACAATTTTTCAATTCACTCATCATCAATAATCAATGGTGACAATCTCTTATCTATTGCCGCCACTGGTGGAATATCAATTAAAAAGCAGGAGACAGGAAGGACAATAGTTTTTCCCTTTGTAGGTGGTGGCATCTCTGCTGATACAGAAGATTTTAATGTAGATCCCGTGATCGTGAGTGGTGTTGATGTTCCAATTAATCATCTTTTTACAGGAACTGTAAGAGTCAACGCTAATTTTGGCGATGAAACTGATATTGGTCTTTTGCTAGGTGTTGGTGTTGATTTTAGAAAGTTGTTTTAGGTTGCCTCAAAAGTTGGCAAGATCAAAAATTTAGAGCTTTATACATACAAATACTTAATTTGAACCATGAATATAGAACCTTTAACCTTAGAATCAAAATTTGAAGTTAGCAAGCTTAAGCTTTATCTCCAACAGCACCCTGAGAATTCTTGTAGACTAGCAATCAAAAACTTTGAGGATTTTTTAGCTTTGGTTCAAGCTTACAAAAAGCTTTATCAAAAATATCAGTTGCTTCAGGCTGAATATTCGGATTTTGTTGAGCTACTAGCAAATATTTCAGATACAGATTTGTTGCCCGACTAAATCGACAACTAAGTTCAAAAATTAAGTTCAAAAATTGGTTTTTAAAATGAAAGTATCAAAGCTTATTTTAGTCACGGCAAAAATAGGTTTAAGCTTTGCTTTAACTGGATGGAGTATTGCCAGCACATTTAAATCTCAGCCAGTAGCAGCAGCCGAAAAAATCACCTTTCCCCTATCCGTATTAGGAGAATTTCAGATTTCAGTCGAAGATTTGGCAGTTTTTGCCGAAAATGGAACAGTCACCCCAGAATTTGCTTATTATGCAAACCGTTTGGATGAGAAAACCCTGCGACAGCTACGCCAAATTTTACAGATTAGCTTTGACGTTAAACCGATAACCGTTTATCGGGTAACTAATATGCCAATGGGAGAAGACTTTCTCAAACGTTTGGGCAACATAATTTATACTCATCCTCAAAGAAATGGTTTCTATGCCATTCGTGCTGCTTTAATTCAGGCAGCAGGTGAGCCTGAAGGATTAACCACAATTGGTTTTCTACGGCACTTTCCTGCAAAGGAAATACAGCTAAACACGGACTCTATTCTTGCCATTGCCAAAGAAGCAGAGAGCTTTTTTAAGTATAAAGATACCACGGTAAAAGCGATCGCCCAGCAAGCACAGTCAAACTCGCGCATTACATGCGATTCAAGCCTTTGTTTGCGCCTTTCGGCGAACGACACTGACGTGCCATCGTCGCGAAGCGGTGTGGGTCGCTCGTTAAAGATAAAATCAGATTTTGCCAAAAAGCCAGACTTACGAAAGCCAGGACAACATCAAGTAACTAAGAAAACCTCGATCTTCCCGATTAACGATCTGCGTCAAACCGCTTCTGGTTTTGCAGGTGCTTATGATTTAAATGTAGATATCTACGCACCACAAACATTAGACAAGTCTGCACCATTGGCAATAATAGCTCATGGATTGGGTTCGCAGCGTTCGGATTATGACTATCTAGCCGAACATTTAGCGAGTCATGGCTATATAGTTGCCATTCCCGAACACGCTGGCAGCAGTAACAACTATCAAAAAGCTTTTCTCAGAGGGGAAGTAAACGTCGATGTTAGTCCCGTAGAATTTTACAGTCGCCCAAGAGACATTACTCATCTTCTAGACAGTTTAGAACAACACCCCGACTATCAAACACAGATAAATTGGTCGCAGGTAGGAATTTTAGGACATTCTTTTGGTGGGACTACCTCCCTAATTGCTTCAGGTGCCCCTATTAATGTAGCTAGGATTAAAAATGTTTGCCAAAGCGATTACGAAGTTAGCCGTAGGCATCGCTTTACCCTTAATGTTTCTCTATTTTTGCAGTGTCGCGCCAGTAATCTACCCCCTGGAAACTACGATCTTCAAGATGAAAGAATTAAAGCCGTAGCCGCCCTCAACCCCGTCACTAGCTCGGTATTGGGAATTGAAAGTATGTCACAAATTGACATTCCCACTCTAATTGTGGGGGGAACAATGGATTTTGTGTCGCCCTATATTGAAGAACAGGTGCATCCCTTTTTGTGGCTGACTACCCCCAATAAATATTTGGCAACAATGGTAAATGGCAGTCATTTTTCAACTATTAGTGAATCAAATATTGCAGGTGTCAATGATTTCTTAAAAGGTTCTCGTCCAGATTTGGGTCGGGATTATCTAAAAGCGTTAGCCTTGGCTTTCTTTGAAACCCATCTAAGAAATAAATTTGCATATCGGTCTTATCTAACTGCTGCTTATGCCAACAACATTAGCAGTCCAGAATTACCACTACATCTAATTAAGTCTCTCAACTCAGAGCAATTACAGGTAGCCTATGGCGATACTCCTCCAATAAATCCTATTCCCGAACCTTTAGTAGCTATTGCACCCGATCAAAATCGCAATGTCTTGGCAGAAATTAAGCGCACGGGCATACTAAAAGTAGCAATGAGGACTGATGCCGCACCTTTTGGCTATATCGACAACAACAATTTAACTGGCTATTGTGCCGATTTAGCTGTTGCTTTGGGCGATCGCTTAACTAAAGAACTAAATACATCTACTCCTATTGAAGAAGTCCGAAAAACATAATCTCTGGCTAACAGATTTGAATTGGTAGAAACAGAAAAGGTACATCTAGAATGTGGTCCTAATTCCATAGTTAGTGACAAGAAAGGAATAGTTTTCTCAGACCCTTTCTTTAGTAGTGGCACTCGATTTTTGGTGAAAAATAATGCTAACTTTGATTCTAAGAGTCCGCTTGAGGGAATAAAAATAGGTGTATTAGAGGCAAGTACTACCGAGTCGTTTGTTGAGCAAAACTATCCAGATGCAGAGATTGTAACTTTTGATAGCGATGATGGCAGGAGTCAAGGAATACAAGCTGTAACCGATGGCGAGATTGAGGCAATGGTGAGCGATCGCGTATTATTAATGGGGGAAATAGATCGTCAGGGTTTGGGCAGAGAAAACTATCAAACTATCCCCGAACAGCCTTTAACCTGTGACTACTATGGTCTAATCTTGCCCCAGGGAGATCTTCAATGGCGCAATACAGTTAGTACTTTTATTCGCGATCGCACTTCCAAACAGATTTTTGATCGATGGCTAGGAAAATACTATGATCGAGCTGTTGCTGATTTAGACTATTGTCAAAATCGACGAGAGCAATAGTCTTAATACAAAAATTCTTGTTCCTCAGCCTAACTCTGTTTAATTTATCTCTCAGGAGTTAAAAAGATAATAGAACTCCCGAACCAACCAACGCTTTGGGCTTATAGGCTAAGACTCGCCTACAGATTCTCTGACCACAGCTAACTCTGGGGAAACTTCGGTCATCTCTTCATCAGACTTGAAGGCAACGCGGAGTAATGCGGGGGCGATAAAAGTAGTGGCAATTACCATAACCACGATGCCCGCTTCTAAAGAAGAACTTAGTACACCGCTAGCTGAACCAACCGCAACAAACACCAATCCGACCTCTCCCCGAGGAATCATACCTACACCTATAGCAAACTTGTCCAAACCTGGCTGATTGAAAATGGTAAATCCTGCCAAAACCTTGCCAATGATAGCTACCAAAAATAAGAAAGCAGCAAAAATAAATCATTCTCTATTCTCAGGATTGACAGGATTGAGAACCCCCAAGTTAGTTTTTGCCCCTACTGCAATAAAAAATATTGGCACCAGCATATCCGATACTGGTTCGACCAATCTTTGTAACTCTTTGCGCTTATCTGTCTCATCTAAAACTAGTCCTGCTGCAAATGCCCCCAAGATTGCCTCTAGGTGAATTGCTGTAGCTAAATATGCCATGACAAAAGCAAAAGTAAAAGCTGGAACAACTAGCCCACCACGAGTTTTTAACAAATCGACTATTTTGACAAAGCTCTTATTAAAGATGTTGCCTAATAGAATTGCCCCAACCAAAAATCCAGTCGCACTAACAATTAGGTAGACAACATTACTAACGTCCACTTCTCCTGTTTTAGCAAGACTTGCTGCGACGGCTAAAACAATTACTCCCATGACATCATCCATCACTGCCGCACCCAAGATTATCTGTCCTTCTTTGGAAGTTAGCTGTCCCATTTCCGACAGCACCCTGGATGTAATTCCAATACTAGTGGCTGTTAGTGCCGCACCAGCAAAAATTGCAGGTATAGCAGGAGTGTTATAGATAATCATAAGTCCCGCAGTCCCCCCCGGTTAAGGCGCAATCTCCCATACTATCGCTACAGTAAGAGCCTGGGGACCTACATCCATCAACTCTTTGAGGTTAGATTCTAAGCCAATTTCAAACAAGAGTACGATTACGCCTACCTCGGCTAGCAAAGAAATTATTTCTGACTGGAGGTGAAAAGTTGCAGCAGCATTTTCTGGATTTAGATTTGAAGTAATTTGCAAAAACTGCATCAACAAAGAATCGGAGGCTTCAACACCCCCTTCAGGAAATACAAGGAGGTGCAAGACGGAGACACCAACAATGACACCAGCGATCAATTCTCCCAAAACTGAAGGAAAATCTAATGCAGCGCAGAGTTCTCCGCCAAGTTTGGCGGCAAAGTAGATAGTAATGGCACTGAGCAATACTCCTGCCAAAACGACAGAGGAATCAGCTTGAGTGGTATCAGTGGCTAACAGTAAGTTGAAATTTGATAATTGAAATGGAACGATTGATAAATCGCTAGGATACATTGGAAACACCTGCTATAGCTATATATGTAAGGTAAAAAATTATCTAGGACTATTTGCCGTCCAAATATGGCGATGGAGCGTAAAACAAAACTATTTAATCAGGGCAATAAATACAGTTAAATAATATTGTTCTTGTATTGCTTTTTACGATACAGCTCAAATTATGGGATTTTCAGTGTTTTCCTATACCAGATAAATAATTAGCGTCAATGATTCATGATATAGATTCAATCCTCAAAATAGAGGAAATATCATGCTATTTTCTTGGCTGACGCTGCCAAATAGATACCAACTAAAACCACGGCAAATGCCAGGCAATTATATAAGCTCAACTGTTCGACTCCAATAGCTATTGCACCTATGATTGCGATCGCTTTTAAGAGAAAAATTAATATCACCTAGACAAAAGCAAAGTTAGATTGATTGAGTTGGGTGGGTTCAATATCGACCAGCACCGCTAGCTCTGTATCAAACGCGCTGATAATAGTATTGTTGCCATCAGCCGAAAAGTTAAGGCGATCAAAGTCCAAACTGGTATTAGCCAAACCTATTACATCACCCTCTACACTACTAAAGTCAGTAATGATATTCGCTGTTGTTGGTAAATCAGCCTCATCAGTTAGAAGCCAAAATTGATCGGCATCTGATCCACCAGTAATTAAATTGTTGCCTTCTCCTGTGCCAACGAAAAATATATCTGCCCCCGCATCACCCACTAAACGATTATTGCTACCAGCTAACAAAATATCGTCACCGCTACCTGCATAAATACGATTGTGTCCAAAAGCATAAGAAACATCGACAAGATCGTCACCGCTGCCTGTAAATAAAATATCGTTATTGCCGTCAAAATCACTATTCAAATCTACAGGATCGATTAAATCACCTGTAGGACTGCCAAAAACCGTCTCGACTTCAACATCAACTTCGGAAATCTCTGCCAAATTGGAAAAAACTTCATCCGCATCATAATCAAGGTTATCAACGCTAGGATCTAGAGACACCAAAATATTAGGCGGTCCATCAGCAACAGATACTGTGGCCCCTTGGGTTTCTCCTGGATCTGATTCGGTATCAACATCAATATGTAGAGGTGTCTCTGGTGAAAAGTCTGGTTCGCTAAGATTAATCGCTGCAACCAAGTCCCAAACTGGATTGGGATCGTTGTCGCTTTGAATTATCTCTAGGGCATAGTCAAGAAATTCCGCAGCAATAATACTTTCTGGCGTTCCTGTGTCTAGCCAGGCTTGATAATCTTCGCGATCAAACTCGATTTGGTTAGTTGCATCTAGGGGTGTAAGCTGAATTTTCAACCCCTGTTCTCCTGCATCAAACACTTCCTGTGCTGCCACGGGGTCGATCCAAATATTAAACTCCGCTGCC
>CAKZYI010000139.1 GCA_937884735.1 uncultured Pleurocapsa sp. | reverse complement strand
TATATCTCCTTCAGTGGTAAAGGTAACAGTTGTTCTGGTTTGTTCGTCTTCAATTAGGGTAGTTCCACTTGCCGTAACACCTACTGTTGGCGATGTTACTGAAGTTACGCCATCGGAAACAGTAAATGTACCAGAATTTTGGGTTGAATCTACTTCATAACCATCCCCTGCCACTAGTGCATAACTGAAGGTTTGGTCAACTTCCTGAACAATGTCATCAGACACAGGCAAAGTAATGCTGGCATTTTCCTCTAGGATGGTGAAGCTAAAGTTGCTGAGGAAGCCTGTACCTGCTGCTGCAGGATCGGAGTTGTCTTCGGCAGGGTCGCCATCTTCAAGAGAGAAAACATCCAGCGTTCCGCCCTCAATACCTGCACCAGGTTCAAACGAGGTGTCAAAGCGATAGAAGATGTTGCCATCATCGGTAACGCGAGTTTGAACCGCTCCATCTCCATCTGGGGCTAGGAACTGTTGCAGAATCTCCGCAGTATCTCCTTCCAGGTTGACTGTGATGCCTTCAGGAGGAATGATGCCATCAACGCTGAAGTTAAGCACTAAAGCGGGACCATCTACTTCGCTGAGAGTTCCTGATGTGGTGCTGAAGCTGACTACTGGGTCGCCGACAACAATTTCATCTTCGACGGTAATCTCCACGGTAGCGGGGTCAGAATCCAATTCACCATCATTAGCTGTGTAGGTGAAGCTGTCAGTACCGCTAAATCCAGCATTAGGAGTGTAGGAAAGAGAACCATCATCGTTGAAAGTTAAAGTTCCGTTACTTGGTTGGCTGACTAGGGTAGCTGTCAAATTATCTCCTTCGGCATCGGTATCTCCTTCGAGTACTCCTGCTGCAGCATTAACAACTAACTCTGTATCAAATGGAGTCGTGTAGCTATCATTATCTGCTACGGGTGCGGTGTTATCAGGAGCAAGGGTATCTAGAAGAGTTAGGGTTATCGAACTAGCATTGGAATCGACGGAATAACCCTCGCCATCAACAAGAGTGAAAGTTGTTAGCTCTTCTCCTTGATCGTCGTTGCGTAGATCGCCTTCAGGGTCTGATACCGAACCATCAGGAACGCGGTCTTGGTCATCAAAGATCGGAACTGATAGGGTTGCGGTTTGCTCGTTTACCTGGAAAGTAAAAATACGATTATCACTGTCTGCACCTGTGAGAGATCCACCACTGGAACTAGAACTAAAAACATCAAAGTCTCCCAGACCGAGGAACTTGCCACTGTCGATTGTCAACTCAATTCCGCCATCTGGAGGTGCTTCACTCAAAGCAAAGTTTAGAGTTACTACTGTCCCTTCATCTTCTACTAAAGTTGTAACATCTGAGGTTAAACTCACTACCGGTTCGGACGCTGTTACTTGGCTTGGGTCGTCAGCATAGATAACACTATCACTAAGTGAGCCTCCTGTGACTGTGGCAGCTGAACCATAAGTTGAAGGAGCAACAGATAATTCGCCATCAGTTATGGTACGAACTGTCCAGGTAACATTTTCAGCTATAGCAGCAGAGTCTTCAATATCTGGATTATTAGGACCATCTAAGGATTCATCGGTTTCGGTAAGCACTAAATTACCAGAAAAAGAAGCATTTTGCTGAGTAATGTTTAAAGCAAAAGCAGAAAAGTCAAATTCATTAGAGACATCTGCTCCTGAAAAATTATCAATACCATTGAGAGTTAAGCCACCAAAGTTAAAAGATTGTAAATCCAAACGGTTAATTGAAGAGGTTTCGCTAGATTCTAAGACAACGACGACACCTTCTGGTGGTGGGGCTTCATCGAGAGTGAAGTTAAAAGTAATTTCAGTTCCCTCAGTTTCGATGCCCACATCAGGATCGACACTAAAGCTAGTAACTTCAACAAAATGCCCGCGATAGTTTTCTTGTAGGTAACTAGAAAAAGCTACTAAAGTGTTGACTGTACCTACTCGTGCGTTCAAGTCCCAGTTGCTTTTACCTTCGACGTAACCTACTTTGGCAGTTGAAGCTGCGATACTAGCACCAGTTAGCTGATGTAGTTGTTCTAAAAATAGACTTCCGCCCTCGCCCAATGCCACTTCACAACCATAGAGCAAAAAATCTTTGTTCTCTAAGGTTTCCGACCACAGTTTCAACTGAGAACTGTATTGCGCTAAGTTGTGAAGGTTAAGTTGAGTATTTCCTAAGCTAAGGCTACCAGATGAGCCATGACTAACTAGGTGAAAACTAGATAAATGGGGATAGGCTGCCAAAGCTGCGCTAATTTGGCTTATGCCATCTAGATGAGGATGTAAGACTAAGATTTCTGTATCTGGATCAATTTCTGTAATGAGAAATTCTAAATCATCTACTCTAGAGTCGATAATGACTAAATCGCAATTTGCAGTAGGACCGCTATTTTGAGCGGCATAGTAATTAGCTGCGTTACTAACTAAGTTATTGTAGTTTCTAAGTTGCATAATTTTTAGGTATCTATTTACCAAATAGTTATTCAGTGCTGAATTCGTAGAGCCTTATATTTAGAAGTAGATTTATTGATGAAGATAAAAATTACAAAACAGTAGTGATTTGCAATCTTGAATAGCTTCTCAAAATCTAAAAATTCATGGTTTACCTATCAAATAAATACGTAACCATTACTTAATTTCAATCAAATCAAAACAGCCTGTATCGCTTTATCTTTACTGGAAAACGTGGCGTTGGTAAGTAAAGCTATGATTTTTAAAAGTTTCAGTTTCGCATTTTATTGAGAAAGCTAAAAGCTAAAATCTAAAAGCCAAAAACAGTATTGTTGACTGTTTCATAATGAAATTACCAACGCCGAAAACGTTTTGGGACGAATAATATTAGCTGTTAATATTATTCGTCCCTGCAATTTATCTAGCTGGTTGGTGTTACAAGCTAGCAAAATTACCTGATTTTAGGCAAAATCAGGAGCAACAGTAAAGTCATCTGCATCCAAAGCGTCGACACCTTCAAATACTGCCAAAGTTTCATCCCCAAGATTCATAGCCAAGCCAGAATCACCAGCAGAGAAAGACAGATCTTCAAAGGTTAATCCATCTAAGCCAATCTGGTCTACACCAACTTCAAAGTCGGTGACAATATCAATTTCATCACCATCATTGGCACGGAAGACAAATATATCCTGATTTGCACCACCAGTGAGGGTATCCTCGTTCAATCCGCCGTCGAGAATGTCGTTTCCAGTACCACCATCAAGTACGTCGTCATCAGCGAAGGCAATGAGAGTATCATTTCCATCACCACCAGTTAGGGTATCATCAGAGAAATTAGGTATTCCACTTCCAGTAGTAGACCCTACAGCCTCGAGGTAGTCATCCCCTTTGCCACCGTCGAGTACACTGTCGTTTCCACCACCGAAAATAGTGTCATCACCATTTCCACCTTCAAGAGTAGCTCTTTGTCCGCCACCTTGAATAAAGTCTTCGCCGCTTCCACCGAGGAAAGTAGTGTTACCAAAACTAGCAACAAATTCGCCGTCTTCTGTAATACCACCAATGATAGTGTCATTACCGATTCCACCATCAGCAAAGTCAGCAAAACCAGCTAATCCACTTTCGATTAAGTCATCACCTTTACCACCGATTATGGAGTCGTTGCCGTCATTACCAAAGAGAGTGTCATCACCATTGCCACCAATAATGGTGTCGTTACCAAGGTTACCATCAACAAAGTCGTCTCCGCCTCTGGCATCAATTTCTTCGTTGTTAGTTTCACCGATGATTTAGTCGCCATGACCCGTTCCACCCATCATATAACCTTCACAGAAGGTAGGAGTGGGGTCGATGAAATCTACAGAAACAGT
>CAKZYI010000138.1 GCA_937884735.1 uncultured Pleurocapsa sp. | reverse complement strand
GCAACACCAATCAAAGTGAAGTGAGAATATATCAAAGCGATCGTCTTTTTGATGAACCTATCTGTTGCTTAACACTACCCACTGTCATTCCACCAGGCTTTCATGGTACATGGAGACGAGGATAAATAACAAGATATACAAACTATCTGTTTAATCAGATACGCATCCATCTATAGGTGCATTTTATTCTTCTCTTTTGATAATTTAAAAAGTCAGCAGATAAATTGATTGGGTAAGCTGAGAAAAGATATTTGGTAAGATTCATTTTGGAAAGAACAATATTGCCTTAACAAAAAGAATATTAGCCACACTTTTCTCAGCTTAAATTTGGAGTATAAAGTTATCTCTAGCAAAGCTATCTGGTAAGGACAACTTTTTACTCCTACAACACAAATTAATCTATTTTGAATTAACTTTCTATTTATCTGTAGATAGACATTAATACTTATTTATTAGTAATTGTTAATAACCAATAACTAATAACCAATGACCAATGACTAATTAAACAAAGCAGCACTAGTTGCGATCGCAAACATCTTGAAAATCCTGTTGTATGCTTGAGTCGCTACTAATTATTTCTAAGCGTATTTTGGCATTCTTACCAGAAGGAAGATGAGAAATAGCTTCTAAGACATTTTGAGCTTTTTCTACGGTAAAATATTTGCTTTTAGCAGCAAGCAAGGGATTTTCGTTGGGTTCCAATGCATCGTATCCCAAACCATTGATCTTCTCTTCATTAATTACAATTTCTGTTAGTTGTTCTGTATTTTTACCAACTCGTTCGACAATCAGCTTTTCTCTTCTGATGGGGATTTCTACTACTTTTGTTTCAACGTGCTTGCGAACAACAATTTCTCCAACTTTCTGTTTGCGACGAATTACCTTTAGCTTTTCCTCTAGCAAAGAAATTTTGCTAATTGCCGAACTACTCGATTCTTGGCTAGAATTCACATTAGGATTCATTTCACAATCATTGTATTCAGAAGATTGTTCGAGAGCATTTTTAATGTGAGCTGAAACTGGTTGATAAAGAGGTAAATTTTCTAATTGTTGATTGGACAAATTGCTCATTACCAATTTGCTGTCAACATCTAACCGACAAATATCTTTGCGATCTAAACTACGCAAATTGAGCTTGCTATTTGTATTATCTAACTCAAATAGTAAGTTTATATTTTCATCCGAATCATAATAAATATCTTGAACTCTTCCTCTCATTATTCCTTGGCGATCGACAACTTTAAAAGAAATTAGTTGCTGTTCCAAATTGGATAATTGAGAGTTTAAATCTTCAGTAGTACTGAAATTATTATTATTATTAAGAGTCATTATATTGATGTGATAATTTGTTTATGTATTAAATAACTTTGTTGAAAAGCAAGGACGCTCTATCGAACGTCCTTTACTTTGATAGTTAATTTAGTGATATGACCACTAGCCAAATCATTTTGACTAGGGTGTGTGATCAGTTAAGGGGAAGAATGCTTTTGAGTGAGGAAGTGCGCGGGGGCTTCGCCCGCAAGCACAAGTCTCACTTGAGGATTTTATCGAGATACAAGGAGAAAAATGTTCTGAGTAGCTATGCAGGGCGTGGTTATTTTTCGACGAAGTAGGTCGATAAAAGGATGGAAGACCCCGCGGATTTTCAATCCGCTAGGGAATGCTTCCATCACGAAAAAAGCTCTTTTTTTCTAATTGATCACACGCCCTAAGCTTACAAGTCTTTTCTAATGACTGCTTCGCCATCAGTTTCCACGTCTAATTCTTCGCGGCGGATGGTTTCTTTAGCAGAAACAACATCTTTTTCTACCTCTTTACGAATGCTAACTTCTTCTCTTACAAAAGCCTGCTTTTCGATATCAGCAGATTCTTCATAAACTTCTACTCTTGCTACTTCTCCTTCATTAAAACTAGCTTCGCCAGGAGTAATAACATTAGTGTCAGTAGGGGTAGTACGCTCAATAACAATTCTTTCTTTCTCTACTGGGACTGATACGGTAGCACTCTTTTTCCTACAGTTACCGCACCAGCGCGAAAACGCTCTTTGTTCGCTATCAAGCGTTCTTCATAAAGCTTGAGGCTTTGACGATTTGTTTCGTTTGTATCTTGGTGGGCATATAAACTAGGTTCGCGATCATAAGTATAAGCTTCTTCATTATACGCACCACTATCATAGCCACCCGCTTCTTCTGCGTAAACAGTGTTTTCTGGACTGTATTCTACTCCTCGATAAACCATTCTGACTCTTTCTTCATAGTCATAATCAATGGTCATATCATCGTCATATTCAGGGAGATTTTCAGCCTGCTCTTTACTGAAGCCTTCTGCGTAAATTTTTTCTTGGCTATAGTCTACCTTAGCTCTACCGATGGGCAACAAGACCTTTTTACCGAAGATCCAAAATCCAGTATCGATAACCAAGTAACGAAAGCGTCCAGTCTCATCAACAATAATGTCGTAAACTTAACCAATTTTATCATTATCGTAATCATAAACAGAAAAACTCTTGATGTCTTGTCCACCAAATATTTCTTGTTTGTAATCAGGATATAAGTCTGCAATTTTTGCTAATGCCATAGATTAATTATTCCTCAAAGTTTTTTTATTACCCTTAGACTATTAATTAATTGTTCTAGTTTCATCTAACTTATGAAATATATGTTGTACAAAATTATTTATGTCTTTTGATATAAGCAATTAAAACATTAATTGTATAAAGTCTATAGTTTTAAAAATGGCACTAGATAGTTAAATCTATACATACAGAAAAAATAATAAAATACAGCTTTTTTACATCTTTAGATGGTTATTTAAAAAACTATGTTTCTAAATAATAGTGTGTGTAAAGACAAGCAACACAGAGGTAATTAACATTATGAGTAATTCACCAGAAACAACACCAACTGCTGACGGTGGAAAGCAAACGCCCATCGATCCTTCCCAACGCAAAACAGGTCAAGGTACAAGCCAAAATACTAGTTCTGGAGCAGAGCCAGAAGCACCTGGTTCCAAAAATTCAGATGTTCCTGGATCTCCCAATCAAGGTACAGAAGCTCGCTAGTTTCGATCTAAACTATTTCCTTGTCTAAAGTCAGTAGAGGATTTTAATTATTTTTAATTGAATCGTTCTACTGATTTTTGCTTTAAGCAGAAATATGTTTCAAATTATTAATCTAACAACATAAATATAAGCAAGAAGTATATCTAACTACTGATAGAGCATAGTTTATATCATTAGCTAGATTACTTGTTTTAATTAATTATGTTTAATAGTGATAAGAAATTAATTGGCTTAAAAAGTAGTTTAAAAAACTTATGAGTAATCAAGAACACGAGAGAGTATATCGTGAAAGTAACAGAGATGACGCCTATCGCACTGCCAACAAAGGTGATGTGGTAGATGAATCTAAATCATTAGAAGAGAAAAAAGAGCAGGTTGCAGTTGATAGTTGGGACCCTACTGGTCATGTAAAAGTACCAACTTATTTTCCTGTAGAAGACGAAACAGGAGAGGAAAAAGCCTTGCATCACGTTAGAGATGCAAAGGAAATTTCTGATGTTATTCGTCAGGCTAGAGTTGACGAGGATGGCGATCGCAAATGGTAGAAAGTTTGACTTGGTTTTGATATTTCTCCAACATTCTATCTTGTTGGTAAAGATTTTAAACCACGTTTTGCTATTTCATTATGGCGGTAAATATTGTATTTCCGCCTCCAACTATATTATTGAGAAATTCATTTTTATTAAACACTAAATGGGAGGTTTTTTATGAACTTAACTAAATTAACTACAGCTACTATTATTGCTCTTACTGTTGGTTTATCTGGTGGTACGGCATTTGCTCAAGATAAAGGGGAAACCGTAGACCAAAACCTCAACCAAGCAGAACAAAATCTTGACAACGTGGGAGAAAATCTCAAGGATGCAGGAAAGTCTCTGGGTAATGGTTTAGAAAATACAGGAGAAGCTGCCAAACAAGGCTTGGAAAATACAGGAGAAGCTATCAAAGGAGGCTTGGAAAATGCAGGAGAAGCCATTGAAAGCAATTACAATCAAGCAGAGCAAGAAGTAAAAGAAGCTGCCGTAGAAGCGCAAGAAAATCTGAACCAGGCAGCCGAAGCAGCCGAAACTGAGGTAGCCGAGACTGCTGCTGCTATCGAACAAAGATCTAATTGGGGCTGGTTAGGCTTGCTAGGATTATTGGGACTATTTGGTTTAGTTGGCAACAAGAAAGAAACTAAAGTAGTAACCCAACATGATGACTTAGAATATATCAGCAAAAACGATCCTGCTACTACATACAATCGTTAATCTTGATAAGATCGGCTGCAATTTATCTAGATAATTTATTTGAATGGGACAGTTTGAGCGTGAGAAAACAAACTGAGGTGTACTCAGTATTTTATCTCACCCATCTGTCTTTTTTGTTGTGTTTTGTTTTAGTAAATATCTATGACGTAAAACATATAAAAGTTGAAAGAAGAAGGATTATAAGAACAAAGATTGTTTCACATGTTTTATATTAGGAGGTTCAAGTCATGCGTTTGGGAACGCTAGTCGGATTTCTGGCTATTCTTATTGCCCTTTATATTTTGTGGCGCATCAAACAAGTTTTATTGCTGGCTTTTGCCGCAGTTGTTTTTGCCACTGCTATCAATCAATTAGTTAAACTATTAGAGAAAAAATTTAAACTAAATCGAAAATATGCGATCGCAATATCAGTAAGTGCGGTTTTAATTTTTATTATTGGTTTTATTGCGTTAGTAATACCACCTTTTATAGAGCAATTCCAAGAATTAGTTGCTCTAGTTCCCGTTGCTTTAGAAC
>CAKZYI010000137.1 GCA_937884735.1 uncultured Pleurocapsa sp. | reverse complement strand
AAAATTCAAGTATCGTCCGTGAAAAAACCTGCCAGGAATTAACTTACTTGAGTTTGCAGTTAGATTTAACTAAAAACAAAAGCAATCTTGTAAACGAGAATATTGCCAAGGAAAATTCTTTACCCATACTAGTAATTCACACTCAAGAAGACTGGGCGATCGCCCTAGCAACAGCTAGTCTAACAAATATTAATTGACGTGAATTCTGTTTAGGCAGAAGGAGATATACTAGCTAGTATATTAGTATTATTTTACTGGGTAGCTTTGTAACCGTGGACAACAGAAATAGATCTAGTCTTGTTTTTTCTTTGGCTAATGAATTGCAGCAGTATATGGAAGAAAATGCTGCTGAATTAGATAGTGATATTTGGGACAGTATTAATCATTGGCGGTCAGGAATTCTCTCTCAGGGTATGATTACAGACGAGGATCTGTCTGAGATAATTGATTATATTGGGGCGGAGAAATTACAGGAACTAATTGCGATCGCCAGTTCCAAAATTTCATCCTAGATAGAGCCGTTTTTTAGTTGGTAAAGTTAAGTAGCCAAAATAACTTTAAGCGTTGTAAAAATTAATTTAAGAATAACTGTTTGGCTACTCATCCAAAGTTTGGATAAATTGCGCTAGTGCTTCGACTTGAGTTTCCAAATTGTGGCGTTCTTGTAAGATTTTATAAGCTCGCTCTGCTCTTAATTTGGCTTCTTCTGGATTGTTTAGTAAGTACAAAATTGCTGTTCGTAATCCTTCCACATCTCCAGGTTTAATGGTCATAATTGCTTGGTCATCTGTCAGATATTCAGCCAATCCTGTAGTCCGAACACAAACGACAGGTTTTTTACACGACATAGCTTCTAGCAAAGCTGTAATACCTGCTGCACCATTATTTTCTTTTAAGCAAATCACTGCAATGTCTGCATCTTGATATAGCTGAAGCAATTCTGGCAGCTGATATTTCTTATTAGTCATGTTTTGTGGCATGACTTTGGGAAAGGTTTGAGCTTGTCGGGAAAAAAATTGCGAAAATCCCGCGACTTTTACATCCACATCCAAGTCTGCTGTTGCTTCGGCTAGAGGACGATAATCTCGATGTTCTAAACCCACACTGACAATTATGGGTCGATTGTTATTTGATGTGGTTGTTCTTGAAGCAAAAAAGTTACTATCTATTGAATGTCGTATAAAAAAAATTCGCTCCTTAGCAATATTTAGATAATCATGTAAAAACTTTTCGTTGGGGCGCGTATTAACTACTGCTAAATCTGTGAATTTGGCAATCTTCAGAAGCTTTAGTACAAGACGTGTTCTCAAGCCTGTAATACGGTGAAACCAAACTACTATTTTTGGTCGTTTCTTTCGCGAACTAAACGCTGCTACAAAAGGAATGCCAATTTCTTCTCCTGGGCAGAACACCACGTCATCAGGTTCTATTTGAGAGGTCAAATGACGGGCAAACGACCAATTTTCAGCAGTACCAGCCATTTTCGCACAAATTCTATCCATCAGGCTGACTTTGTAAGATTCTCGTTCGATCAAAGACGCATTCAAATGGTCGGCTAACAGTTTTAAGTCCGATCTAGGAACGTTTGTTCCAGGGGTAGACTCTTTTTTAAGACGTTCAGCAGTTTCTTTTGTTAAAACTATGTGATACTTCATTGTTGTTATTTTTGTACTCTAAATTTAGAATAGGCATATTTGAGACAGTAATGTGTGTTTTCATACACATTAACTGATTATATTTCTTAACAGTAGTAATAAAATATTTTTTAGGATTACGATTGCCAATTAAACTTTTGAAATTTGTGGTATTTGGCCAAACAGTAGTCGGGTAAAACTACTCAAGCGACAATTATTGATTGAGAGGCACTGCTTGGTGGAAATGGCTATAGTCTATATATTGATGTCCTTCTGAGGTCTGATGGATAATATCGGCAAAGCGATGTGACCACAAAATATCATTGGCACTGTAAGAATAGGGCGCATGAAGAGAATGGCTAATAGTTTCATCAATGCCGCTGAGAGAAACCATAATCATCGCCCTAGTTTTAGCCAGAGATTCTGCTGTAGCTTGCCAAAGAGGACTTTCTTCATCGATGGGGTGCATAATTGTCCAGCTAAGGGTAAATCTGGGAGTGCGATCGCGTGTTAGATTTAGCAGGTAGAAACGGCGCATGTATTCTCCTTCTAGACTAACTTCATCTCGCATAAGGAATAGTCTAACCTGTGCTTCGATAATTTGATTGTGCCTTTGATTACCTGTTCTAATCATTAAGGTGGGAATACCATTATGCTCTGAAATAGTGGCAACACGGCTAAAAATTACTTTAGCGGTAGGTTGAGAAAATCGAGTAAATGCCAGGCTGGTAATCAATGCTATTCCAATAATACCGATTAGGGCTTCTACTGTGACTAAAGTATCGGCATAGGCAGTAATGGGGTACATTGCCCCATAACCAATAGAGGTAAGAGTTTGCACGCTAAAGAAAAACGTATCACCGAAAGATCCAGGGGTAGCATTTTCAATGCAGTTTCCTCCTAACAAAAAACCAAAGGCAAAAAGCGCGTTGACTAAGATGTAAAACAAGATTGCCAAACCCAAAAATCCCCACCAAGGGACAGTTAAAAAGAGGTAATAGGGTTCTCGCCAATATTTATGCCAAGCATCTGCCCCAGGTATTTCAAAACGTCCGTTTCTAAAGTCGATTTTAAATTTGTTTGCTTTAGCTTTTGGTAAGCGGCTTTTATTGTTCATCTTATTAAAAATGAGCTTGATCTTAATTAATCATATTGAACTTTTCTTCTAGAAGCTTTCAATTGACTTCGTTTGGCTTTATTGTCCAATCTTCTTTTTTTGGCACTTTTGCTAACTTTAGTTTTAATTCTTCTTTTCTTAACTATCAGTACACTTTTGATTAATTTTTTAAGCCGTTGGACAGCATCTTCCCTATTTTGTAATTGACTACGAAACTGTTGCGCCTTGATAATAATTATTCCCTCCTGGGAAATTCTAGAATCTTTTAGCTGTAGCAATTTACGTTTATAAAAGTAAGGCAATGAAGACCCATTGATATCAAACCTTAAGTGTATGGCAGATGCTATCTTATTCACATTTTGTCCTCCTGCGCCAGTTGAACGTACTGCACTTATTTCAATTTCACGACTGGGTATGGTGACTTGCTCAGATATTTTTAGCATTAAAACAGGTAAAGAATTGTTTGTATTATAATTTATTATCGATCGCTCGGATGGGGCTGGCAGTCAAATCTTCGATGATGAAAAGAAGCAAAATTATCAACGCCAAAATCGCAATCAAAGCTCAGTAATTTTTGATTAAACTAATTTTTAATTAAACTAATTTTGTTAAAGCGAATAATTGCTTCAATGTTTCTATCTGTCTAAAGTAAGACGCTTTCAGTTTGCCTGTGCCACTAGGATTTAAATAAAGCAAAGCAGTGATGGCAAAAATACTCGCTAAAAATATTGCGATCGCTTTATAAGGAGAAAGAATTTAACGTGGTAGATAATAACAAGCAAACCCTAACTAATGCTGCGGGTATTCCCGTAGCTAGTAATACCGTTTCCAAATCTGTTGGCAAACAAGGACCATTATTGTTAGAAGACTATACCCTTCTAGAAAAGATGGCGCACTTTAATCGCGAGCGTATTCCCGAACGAGTAGTTCATGCGATCGGCTCTGGGGCTTATGGTACTTTTACCGTTACCGAAGACATTACCAAATATACCAAAGCGAAAATGTTTTCTGAAGTAGGCAAAGAGACAGAAATTTTCGCTCGTTTTTCTACAGTAGCCAAGTCCAAAGGCGGTTCAGATATTTATCGAGACTTGCGGGGTTTTGCCATCAAGTTCTACACCGAAGAAGGCAACTGGGACATGGTAGGTAACAATACACCTATCTTTTTTATGCGCGATCCGATGAAGTACATGGACTACATTCGTTACCAGAATGAACATCCTAAACAACACTGGCGACACGACAAAATGTGGTTGTATTTTTGGTCACTAACTCCTGAAAGTATACATCAAGTATTGTGGCTAATGGGCGATCGCGGCGCGCCAATGGGATGGCGACACATGAATGGTTATGGTAGCCATACTTATAGCTTTATTAATGAAGAAAACGCTCGCATTTGGGTCAAATTTCACTTCATAACTGACCAAGGCAATAAGTTTTTCACTGACGAACAGTGGCGCAAAATGCAGGGTGTGGAACCTCGTTGGGCAGCTAAAGATCTTTATAAAGCGATTGAAGATGGGGAATATCCTTCTTGGACAATGAAGATTCAGGTAATGACTGATGAAGAGGCGCAAAACTTTAAGTGGAATCCTTTCGATTTGACAAAAGTATGGCCTCATGGTGATTTTCCACTCCAAACCGTAGGTAAATTTGAATTAAATCGCAATCCTGAAAATTACTTTGCAGAAGTAGAACAGGCTGCATTTTCTCCTGGTAATGTTGTTCCTGGTATTTCTTGGTCGCCCGATAGAATGTTGCAGGCACGCATTATGTCCTACGCTGATGCTCACCGTCATCGTTTAAGCGTTAACTACGATACTATCCCCGTTAACAAACCCCACGGGACAAAAGTGAACGATCCTTATCGTGATGGCTTGATGCGTCATGATGACAACAAAGGTGGACGTATCAACTACAACCCATCTCATGAAGGTTATCCCCAGCCAGATAAACGTGCTGAAGAGACTCCTTACCATGTTTCTGGTATGGCAGCGCGGATTGAATTAAACGAAGAAGATCATTACGATCAGGCTCGAATGTACTACGATATGCTCAACGATGATGAGAAAAAACGCCTGTATCATAATATTGCTGGTAGCCTAGGCAAATGTAGCGAAGTAGTGATTGAAGATCAGATGCAGTTATTTCGCAATGTATATCCCGAATTGGCGGACAAGGTTAAAGAGGAGATGGCAAACTCTGAACCACCAAAACCAGAACCCAAGCCAGCAACAGTTTGAAGGCTCACCCGCATAAATGACGAGTGATTCAAGCTATTAGCCTTTAGCCTTTAGCTTTTAGCTTACCTTCGGGTATAGCCCATGGGCGTTGAGCAAACGTCTTCGACGTTCCGACAGCACAAAACTTTGTTCTGTCCAGAGCAAAGCTATAAGAGCCTCCAGACTGCGGTTGGATTACCTAGCTACAAAGGTTTTTAATTGAAAGCCAATAGCTAACGAAAAGTCATATCAGAATGAAGAGAAAGGGGTACTCCTCTCATCTGTTTAACCCCACGACGATAGTGTATAAAGCATGTATAAAGGATAAAGATGAGTTCTGCTCAATCTTTTCCTTTTCCTCATGTCATCTGTTCTTTGCCATTTAAGTTTTATGTCAGTTTTATTGTTGATTCTGGGCTTTATTTTACTGGCAGTAGTATCTTCAGATGTTTTAGTTACCACCCTGACTGTTAGGGGTGGTGGTTTCTTGACTAACCGTATTTCATCTTTTTTGTGGCACAGTGCAACCAAACTACACCGTTATAATACCAATCATCGTTTGTTAGCAGGTGCGGGACTTATCTTGATTTTAGGCATGGTAGTTATTTGGTATTTCTGTACCTGGACAGCCTGGTCTTTAATTTTTTGTTCTTTTGAAAATGCAATTGTTAATTCTTCTGATGGAGAACCTGCAAGCATTTGGGGTCGAATTTATTTCGTGGCATACACCATTACCACATTAGGAAGAGGAGACTATCAGCCCAGTAGCATCGTCTGGCATTTATTAACTGGTTTGGCAGCAGCAAATGGTTTTTTCTTAGTTACTTTGTCTATTGCCTACCTGTTTCCTGTAGTTTCCGCAGCTACCGAAAAGCGTATTCTAGCCGTATCTATTTCGTGTCTGGGGGGTACAGCAGACGAAATATTACTTAAGGCGTGGAATGGCAAGAACTTTGGTAATCTAGATCAGCATTTAATCAATTTGGCACCAATAATAGTTGGCTTGGGGGAAAAACACCTAACCTACCCTGTTTTACACTATTTCCACACGCCATTGCGATCGCGTTGTTTACCATTGAGTATTGCGGCTGTAGATGAGGCTATGAGTATATTGCAATACGCGATACCGTTGGAAACTAGACCCGATCCTGCTGCTTTATTTCCCTTTCGTCGTTCTTGCGCGGCTTTTTTAAGTACTCTCAAATCAGACTATATCAAGCCCAACAAGCGTGAACCTCCTTTAATGCCTTTAAAGCTACTCAGCAATAAAGGAGTTCCTACTATGGATGATTGTGAATATATCAAAGCCATGAAGCAAATTAAAAAAAGACGCAGAGACAACGCTTTTAAAACTGCAAAAAAA
>CAKZYI010000136.1 GCA_937884735.1 uncultured Pleurocapsa sp. | reverse complement strand
GTCTGAATCTTACTGGAACGATATTTCTTTGACCATACACCCTGGAATGCCCTATTGGCCTGATAATCCTGCTGTAAATGTCGAACCTAGTCAATGTTTAGCCCATGGCGATGTCTGCAATGTTTCTAAGATGACCATTGGAACTCATACAGGAACTCATGTGGACGGTATCAATCACTTCATCAAAGGTGGAATAGGTATCGATCGCATGCCTTTGGACGCAACTATTGGCAAAGCTAGAGTAATTGCCATTAAAGATGCCAAACAAATTAAAGTAGCAGAAATTGAACCCCACAACATACAGCCAGGGGAGCGGATTTTATTTAAAACTAGAAATAGTGACCACGCCCTAAAATCCGAGCAATTTGTCGAAGATTTTGTTCATATTTCCACCGATGCTGCTAAATATTTAGCAGAGAAAAAAGTTCGGACGGTAGGGGTAGATTATCTGTCGGTAGGTGGATATGAAGGAAACGTCATTGATGTACATCATGCCTTACTTGGTTCTGGCATTTGGGCGATCGAAGGTCTAGACTTATCTCAGGTAGAACCAGGAGAATACGAGCTTATTTGTTTGCCCATCAAACTTAAAGATGGAGATGGTGGTTTAGCCAGGGCAATTTTGAAAAAGATTTAGAGCTTTAATTTTGTTGATTTACTCTAAATATAAACCTTTTGTCAGATGAAATTAAAGACTAATTAGTAATATTTTAAAACAAGGTTAACTGTTGTTATTTGAACTTAAAGTTGACGAAATATTAAAAATTTTGCACAAGAAAGGAGTAATTAATGCTTTTAAAAAATAAACAAGATGAAGGTTTGATTCAAATTGCTGAAGTTGATGAATTAATAGACCCTTTCAAAGATGAAGTAACTGGACAAATACAGGCGGGACAAAATGAACAGCCCCCAGAGCCTTTTTCTAAGAAAGATTTAGTATTTCCCTCTGGAGAAAGTTTACCAAAATGCTGGTTAGATAGTAATTATAAGTCTTAACAAATTTAGCCATAGCGCAACACAAAAAACGATGCTAACCCTATTATTTGGGAAATAGCATCGTTTTGCCTTGAATAACATAATTACTTTTAACTATTGGTTAATTTTTTGTTTGGGTGCATCTGAACTTTGATTTTCTGTTTTTTGAGATAAACTACTGTTTAACAATTCTTTAATAGATTTATAGAGTTCATAACTTGTAACGGTTGCTAAAAGCTCGTCTTTTAAATAAATACCCCACTTATTATTTTTTATTCTGCTAAAGTAATACGACATATTCAAATTAACTAATAAATACTTAATATTCTTAACATAATCTTTTTAAGTATTTTTGCTTATCTATCTTTAGTTATATTTTTGCTAGACGGATATTCGGGTTAATATAGCTGTTTGAAGTTGAAACTGCTGTTATATAACTGATGAAAAAAAATCTGGCTCAAATCAAACCTTATCTACGCTGGTTTATTTGGGGAGGAGTTTTATTTTTTCTGATAAAAACTGTTAAAGATCGCTGGGGAGAAGTGGCGACAATCAAAATAGATGCTCAGGGCTGGTTGATGCTAGCCTTAGCTTTAACTATAACTATTTGCGCTCACATTTGGTCGGGTTGGGTTTGGACATGGATTCTACGACTATTTCGACAAACTTTAGGAACTAAAGAAGGTATTAGAGTTTATTTGGTAACAAACATCGCTAAATATTCTCCAGGTAATATTTGGCACTATTACGGCAGAATCAATGCTGTATCTCGTACAGGTGGCTCAAAAGGTGCAGCAGCCTTGAGCGTGTTGTTAGAACCCTTGTTGATGGCATCAGCAGCCTTGTTGATTGGTTTAATTGGTAGTGGACTTGGTTTGCTAGAAACGAATTTCAACCTCACGATTGTTCTGTTGCAACTATTTGCCTTAGTGGCAGTATTAACAGGTATACATCCTCGCATTCTCAATCCCCTAATGCAGCGTTTGAGCCGCAGTAAAAACAAAGGTGAAACTAGGGCAACCCAATTTATTACCCTTCCAAGTTATCCCATAATACCCTTCCTCGGAGAAATAGGATTTGTCCTTTTGCGGGGATGTGGTTTTCTGTTTACCTTTTTAGCACTACAGTCTATTTCTGGACAGCAAATACCTCAGCTGATTAGTGCCTTTAGTTTTGCTTGGCTGTTAGGTTTGGTAGTACCTGGCGCGCCAGGAGGCTTGGGAGTATTTGAAGTAACGGCATATGGTTTGCTAGATGACTCCTTGTTCCCTGCCGAGATTGCAGCAGTGGCACTATATCGATTAATTAGTATTTTAGCCGAAGCGATCGCAGCAGCAGCAAGTATTAAAAAAATCTATGTATAATAATAAATGTTAATAGTGGGTTCCCGATTTACGATGGTGAACTGCGGTAACTGCATCAGATTCCAATACTTTACCCTGTTCGGCAGTGGCATATAGTAACCAATGATCGCCACATTCCATGCGATTGGATACCTGACATTCCACATAGGCTAAAGAATCTGCCAAAATCGGACAGCCATTTTCTGCTTCTTCGGTAGCTACCCCTTCAAAACGATCTTCTCCAGGGGCAAAAGGCTTTAAAAAGTGTTTCATTAAGGGAATATGATTGCCTTCTGGTAAAACATTCAAGACAAAGCTATTGCCTTTGTACAATAAAGATTCGATCGCTCTTTCTTTAGCAACTGCGACAGAAGTAAGTCCCTGTGTCTGCCTGACTTTTATGCTTTTACGCTTGGCTTTTTTCAATTCTTGAGCAAAATCTGTTCCTGCCTCTTCACAGGTTTTTAGCACTGCATCAGTGGGGGTAAACTTAACTCGAATCGGTTCAAAACCCATATTATAGCCCGCATTGCGGAACTTATTTTCCAATAGATCTACCGCTTCGCCACTCCAGCCAAAGGAACCAAATACTCCCGATAATTGGGTTTTGGCTGCATTTGCTAAAACAATCCCCAAAGCCGCCTGGATTTGGGTTGGGGCATGTC
>CAKZYI010000135.1 GCA_937884735.1 uncultured Pleurocapsa sp. | reverse complement strand
GTGATTGAGCGTCGAGTAGGTATTCCCATCAGTCTGTCTGTTATTTATCTGGCGGTGGCGCAACGAATTAACTTTCCCATGGTGGGCAGTGGTATGCCTGGACATTTCTTGATTCGTCCCGATTTTGAAGATGCTGGTATCTTTGTTGATTCGTTTAATCGTGGAGAAATTCTGTTTAAACAAGACTGTCAGAAACGATTGAGCAGAATGTATCAGCAAACAATAGAATTAGACCCAGATTGGCTAGCACCAGTTAGCAACAGACATATTCTAGCTAGAATGCTCAACAACCTCAAATTTATTTATCTCCACAATCAAAAAATAGACAAGGCACTGGCTACTATGAGTGGAATTATCAAATTATTTCCTCGTAATGCTACAGAAATACGCGATCGCGGTAAACTATACTACCAGGTAAATCGTAGGCAAGAGGCAGCAGTAGATCTAGAAAATATTCTCAAAATTGCTCCCAACAATGAAGATACAGCAACAATTCAATTGTTATTAGATAAAATCAATCAGGTATCTTAAAGCATTTTATTAATTATTGATTGACAAGCTATTTTAAAGTTTTATCAGTTAACTAATTATCAATACCTTGAGATTGAAGCTAGTTCTTGTTTGCCTAATTTATCTTCTAATTTTTTAATTAAGCATTACTGGCAAATAACTAATAACAAATGGCAAAAAACCAAGAAACCGAGAAAAACTAATTAGAACTACTATGATTAAAGTTTAATTCATTTCTACTATCATCTCCGAGAAACCAAGTTTTATTATTAGCTAAACCAAAATCATTGGGCATCAATTCCCATTCTTGAACTAATTCATTCAATAACCAATCTTGTTGCTGGCGGAAATATTTATATTGACGACCATAATTAATAATGCTGAAATAAACATTTCCCCGATCTTTTGTAGGAATAACTCCAGCCAGCGCACTTACATTATCTAGTGTTCCTGTCTTGACTGATGTACCAATAGGTAAACCACGATTTTTGACCGTACCGACTAAATCCCTTCCTGCGGTGGGGAATAAATCCGTCGCTGCTAAAGAATCAGTTTTCAATAATCTATCTATAGCCATCAACATTTGACAGACTGCGCGGGGGGAAATGCGGTTTTCTTCTCCCAAACCAGATCCATTAATTAATTCAATTTCCTTTGAAGGAAAGTTAGCAATATTCGCAGCAGAGTTAGCAACTTTTGTTGCACCACCCAACAAATCTGCCAGCATCTGTGCCATCTTATTATTACTGTATATATTCATCTGTCTCAAAATTTCAGCCAAAGGTAAAGACAGATGAGTGACAAGTAATCTAGCACTAGCTGGCATATTTTGAACCGTTTTAACCTGTCCTGCGATCGCAATTTCTGGCTGTAGCGTATCCACTGGCATTTGCAGATATTGCCCAGTTATTTCTTTTTGCCATAGTTTTTGGTCTAATCCTTGTTTGAGTAACTCTCCTGACTTTTGAGAATCATCCTGATAGTTCATATAGAACTTATCAATTACCAACAAATTACCCTGAACTGATTTTATACCCAATTTATTAAGAGTATTGCCTAAAGCGATCGCTTCTTCCCAAACAAAAAAAGGATCTCCACTCCCTTCAATAATCAAATCTCCTAGAACAACACCATTAACAATCTCTGCCGTACTGTAGATATTCGTCGCAAATTGATACTCAGTTCCCCATTTATCCAATGCAGCCAATGTAGTGGCAATTTTAGTCAAGGAGGCAGCAGGAAGGAGCTTTTTGCCATTATTACTAGCAAGATTATTCCAGCCAGACTGTATCCAAATTCCCTGATTAATCTCTTCTATTCCTTTTGTGTCTAAATCTTCTAAATAAGCACGAATAGTATCTTCTGTAACCAAGTCTCTGTCTAACACAGGAAGATTGAAAATAGCCGAATCATGCCAAGGAAAAAATTCCAAAGGCTGCAACTTACTATCTGGTTGTCCCCAAAAATGCAACCAAGCAAACATACCCAAAGCGATCGTTTTTAGCATGGAAGTATATTGAAGTATATTCAAAAATTACAGATATTCGCGCTCAAAAAGCCAAGATAACCTGAGAAGACATTTCATTCAACGTCTATGCACCACTCTAACTGTTCCACAATGTGTGAAGACAGGTTAACTTCTTTGGCTATTTCTTATAGATACTAGGGATATTTAACCTCATACTGTTAAAATTTGTAAGGCTTGTATAAAATTTGCTAAATGGGATCAATGCGCGCAAGAATTGCAGTAGACGCTATGGGGGGAGACTTTGCCCCAGAGGAAATTGTTGCAGGGGCAATTCAAGCTTCAGCAGAATTAGACATAGATGTCTTACTGGTGGGAGATGAAAAGCAGATAAACTCCCTAGTAAAGAAATACGATAGCAAGGGGGCAGCGTCAGTTGAAGTTGTTCACGCTGAAGATGTTATTACTATGAAAGAAGAACCCCTAACAGGGATTCGCCGCAAACCAAAAGCTTCGATTAACGTGGCAATGAATTTGGTTAAACGCAAGAAAGCCGATGCAGTTGTCTCTGCTGGACATTCGGGAGCAGCAATGGCGTCTGCTTTATTAAGGCTAGGACGCTTAAAAGGCATCGAACGTCCTGCAATTGGTGCAGTGTTACCTACCATTGTTCCCAACAAGTCGGTAATTGTCTTGGATGTTGGGGCAAACGTAGACTGTAAGCCCAAGTATTTAGAACAGTTCGCCCTAATGGGAACTATTTATAGTAAATATGTTTTAGGTAATGAATCTCCCCAGGTAGGTTTACTCAATATTGGTGAGGAGTCTTCCAAAGGAAATGATTTGGCTTTGCAAACCCATAAATTGTTGACAGACAATCCTCAAATTCCTTTTTTGGGGAATGCAGAAGGGCGAGATGTCTTATCTGGTGAGTTCGACATTATTGTTTGTGATGGTTTTGTAGGTAATATTGTCCTCAAGTTTGCCGAAGCAATTGGGGAAGTGATGTTGCAAATTATGAAGGAAGAATTACCCAAAGGTTTAAGAGGTAAAGTAGGAACAGCACTACTAAAACCTAATTTGCGCAATATTAAACGTCGCATAGATCGCGCCGAACATGGTGGGGCTTAGTTGTTTGGCGTAGCGGGAATATGTATCATAAGTCACGGTAGTTCTCGCCGAGGATCGATGTTTAACGCCATTCGTTCGGCAAAAGAAGCCATTGATAACGACGTACTAGAACAAATCAAATCTTATAACAATCAAAGAATTGAAACAGAAGCGACTTCAGCAAGTTCCAACTAATAAACAAGCGCGAGTAAGGGAGTGAAACATTGAACAATATGGGTGCGGGTATCGCGATTACTGGATGTGGTTCGGCTGCACCAGCAGCAGTTCTAACTAACGCTCATCTAGCGCAGAAGGTAGAAACCTCCGACGAGTGGATTAATACCCGCACGGGGATGAAAAATCGTCACATCGCCTCTCCCACCGAATCATTAAGTCAACTGTCTGCCACAGCCGCAAAAAATGCGATCGCAATGGCTGGAATTTCTCCCATCGACATAGATCTAATTATTCTGGCGACTTCTACTCCTGACGATCTGTTTGGTAGTGCTTGCAAAGTTCAAGGTTTAATTGGTGCAACTAACGCCGTAGCTTTCGATCTTACCGCAGCTTGTTCTGGATTTATTTTTGCTCTAATCACCGCGTCCCAGTTTATTCGTACAGGAGTACACAAAAATGTTTTGATTCTTGGTGGAGATGTAATGTCTCGCTGGGTAGATTGGTCAGATCGCACTAGCTGTATATTGTTTGGCGATGGTGCAGGGGCAGTAGTCTGTCAAGGAATAGATACAGGCGATCGCCTTTTAGGTTTTGAAATGTACAGTAAAGGTAGTCAAAACAACTCTCTCAATTTAAATTACGATCATTGTTCCCAACCTTTGGTAGAAGGTGTTACGGCTCAAAAAGGTACATATCAACCTATTTCTATGAACGGTAGAGAAGTCTATCGCTTTGCTGTAGCTAAAGTTCCAGAAGCTATAGGAAAAGCGATGTTCAGAGCTAATCTTTCCGCTGATGATATTGATTGGCTGCTGCTTCATCAGGCAAATCAACGGATTATGGATGCCGTTGCCAAACGTCTGACAATTCCTCAATCCAAAATCCTGAGCAATATCGCTGAATATGGCAATACTTCCGCC
>CAKZYI010000134.1 GCA_937884735.1 uncultured Pleurocapsa sp. | reverse complement strand
AGTATCTGCTTGCTGCTTGTTGTTGGTTAGAGCGATGGAATAAAACTCGCCCACGGAATTATCTCCAACCAAAACACAACTGGGGTATTTCCAAGTAATAGCCGAACCTGTTTCTACCTGCGTCCAAGAGATTTTAGAATTTACTCCCTTGCACAAACCGCGTTTAGTTACAAAGTTATAAATTCCGCCTTTGCCATCTTCGTCTCCTGCAAACCAGTTTTGGACTGTGGAGTACTTAATATCTGCATTATCTAAAGCTACTAGTTCAACTACCGCAGCATGAAGCTGATTGGTATCAAACATTGGTGCAGTACAGCCTTCTAAATAGCTGACAGATGCCCCTTCTTCCGCCACAATCAAAGTCCGTTCAAACTGCCCTGTGTCGCCGTCATTAATACGGAAATAGGTAGATAGTTCCATGGGACAGGTTACGCCCTTGGGAATAAAGACAAATGAACCGTCGCTAAAGACGGCAGAGTTTAATGCTGCAAAATAATTATCGGCAGTAGGAATCACGGTACCAAGATATTTTTTGATTAACTCGGGATGTTCTTGCAAAGCTTCAGAGAAAGAACAAAATATTACTCCGTCTTCAGCTAACTTCTCTTTAAACGTAGTTCCAATCGAAACGCTATCAAAAATAGCATCAACAGCTACGTTGACATTACCCTATCTCTTTTGCTCAGAAAGGGGAATACCCAATTTATCAAAAGTCTCCAATAAAGCAGGGTCAAGCTCGTCCAAACTGCCGACTTTATCTTTCTTTTTGGGTGCAGAATAGTAAATAATATCTTGATAATCAATAGGGGGATATTCCACATGAGGCCAATCTGGCTCTGCCATTTTAAGCCAGTGATGATAAGCCTTGAGGCGGAACTCTAGCATGAATTCTGGCTCGTTTTTCTTTGCCGAAATCAAACGAATTACATCCTCACTTAAACCACGAGGAATTTGATCCTTTTCAATGTCGGTAACAAAACCATATTAGTAGGGGTGGTTGACTAAAGTTTTGACGTTGGCACTCATAGTAAGGGATTATGTAAACGTTATTTCAACAGCTGTTTTAAATTTTGTAGAGCAATAACAAAGGTTTTGATTAATGCTTTTGTACAATTAAACTAGAAGGCGGTGTAACGAAAATTTTTTTCGTGACTAGTTTAACAACAAACTTGTTGTTTAAGTATATTGTAGAATAACATTACCAACAAAGATGTTGTTTAAGTCAATTTTTTTAAATACTGTCTTTTTAACTAGTCCAAAATATATTCTTTAAGACGATGACAACCACTGGTTTACCGTCTACTAAACACAATATCTTGCAAAATTTGCTCAAACACGGTCAAGCCACAGCACAATGGCTAGCGCAAGACCTAAACATTAGTAAGCAAGCAAATCGTCGTCACCTAAATGAGTTGGAAGTAGAAGGAATAATTATATATGACTCAGTAAAGCAGGGTATGGGTAGACACCAGCACTTATATCAGTTGAGAGAATTGGGTCGCGATCGCCTTAGTCCTCAAAAGTATAGCGAATTTGCGGTTTCTTTTTTGGATACCCTAGCAGAAACCGCAGGAAAAGAGCAGGTAAGTAAGGTTTTAGAAAAACAGTGGCAGCGTAAAGCCGCTGAATATCGCGATCGCTTGGGTAAAGGTAGTCTGGCTCAACGTATTGGCAAACTCGTTCAATTGAGGCAAGAAGAAGGCTACATGGCAGAGCTACATCAAGTCTCCTCCAGCAATCAGCAGAAATTTGTCTTAGTTGAGCATAACTGCGCTATTTCTGAAGTTGCTGAGTCTTATCCCAGTATTTGTGGACACGAACTAGAAATGTTTTCGGCAGTATTGCCAGACTGTATTGTGGAGCGTACTCACTGGATTAATAATGGCGAACATCGATGTGGATATTCTATTACTGGCAGGAGACTATAAAAGTAGATAAAGAATAGTTTTAGATTAGTTATTAATTGATAATGGTAAATTATCTAATCCCGAACTCAAGTTTTGCAGTTGATTTAGTTTGTCTTGAGCTACACCAGTAGTAAGGATTTCTTCGGCTAATTCAAAGCCATCTTCTAAAGTTGCTGCTGCTTTAAAACGCCAGAGGTAAAAGCCTCCATTTAAAATGGCAGCAGGAAAAAGCTTACTATTGTTGCCTTTAATAACTTCTTTGATTAGGGATATAACCTGATCTTTGGACTCTAAGGAAATATCAACACCATTCAAATCATAGTCTTGAGGATTGAGTAACAAACGTTCAAAATCATTGTTTGATGTTCCCATAGCAATAATTCCTGTGCGACTACGAGATAGGTCGCAACTGCCTTCTAGCCCTTTAACCAAGGTAAAGTTATCGGTACCTCTAATTTGAAAAGCTGCGCGAAAACGCTCTTCTGTTGGGGGATGAACAAATCCAATGGCTAGATGTGCATCTGCCGTAACTGGACACCAAGCTAATTCAGCAGTAGCAAAAGGTGGACGCTTACCAATTTGTTCGCGAATAGGAACGAAGTTGTGTGCCGCAGGAAAATGTTGAGGAAGATACAGAAAACCAAAACAGCTTTGATTGTATACTTTTTGAGCTTGAGCCAAATCTAAGCCAGAAAAGTCTACTCCTAACTCGCGCCATATTTCAATTAAGGGAATACCATATTTTGTTGGCATACAGTCCCCCCCATGCATAATTACAGGTATATCCGCAGCGACTAAAACAAGTGCAGTTATTATGGTTACAGGAACAGTGCGAGAACGTCCGTCATAAGGATTGCCCATAACTACTGGTTTGTGGTTATGAGAAAGGTAAATATTTAATTTTGACCCTAGTTCTTCAAAAGTGTCGAGTATACCAGCTAATTCTTCTGGAGTAGGACGTTTTATACGATGGGCGATCGCAAATGCTCCGATCTGTGCTGGAGTTGCTTCTTGCAACAGCATCATTCTAGTGGCGGTAGCCGCTTCAGCGCGGCTTAAGCTTTTGCTGGTGTGAGTACCACTACCGACTCTTTTTAATAGCTCTCTAAATTCATTGCTCATCAGTTGTTTATTATCAGTTGTTATGCCAAGGGGTGGGACAGACAATTGTTGTCAACAATGTCTTATTACTTCACTCCTAAGTTCTTGGATGCTCTTTACTTTGTCATAGTCTTTCCATTAATAGCTACTGGTTTACTAGTTGTGCTGTTTTTAAATCTAAAGATTTGCCTAAATTTTTGACTAGCTGATAAAAATGAGCAATGGGAGGTATCATTAAGCGATCGCTAGTTGTTACCATAACTACTTGACGGGTAAGCACGCTTTCTAATTCTTCTACTTTGGAATGACTAGCTGTTACTTGAGGCTGGGCGATGGGGCGAATAGCTAAGGTGGGGTCGTTGTAGGAATCGATCAAAGCTTTATGAGGCAAAAGGGCAATCATCTCTCCTTGTCTGATAACTCCCCTAAAAGCATCGAGAGTATTTAATTCCATAGCCGTTTTGATCTGCACATTCTGATTGTTGAACCAGTTTTGCACTAATCTTTGCATCCCATAGCCGTCTTTAAAGACGATTTGAGGGTATTTAACTAACTCCAACAGAGGAATCCTATTTAGATTGCTTAGAGGATGATTAGCAGCCATTAAAACGTCAACCTGTTCCTCATAGAGTACGGCTAGTTCTATTTCTGCTGATGCAGTCAAAAAACGGTTATTCATTACTATCGCCACGTCTATTAAACCATCCCGCAATACTTTTAAAGCGCGATCGCTCCCCAAGGCAGTAACTCTTAATTGAACTTCGGGATAGTCCAGACAAAATTGTTGCAAAATAGGCGGTAAATAATGAGCGCATACAGAATGTATTGCAGCAATACACAACTCTGGTTGTTTCCCCGCGATGAGGTCAGCACATTCACTACTTGCCTTGTTCCACTCTTGACATATTTTTTGGGCGCGGGGTAGTAGTTTTTCTCCTCCCACCGTTAGCTTCGCTTGGGCACTGCGATGAAACAGTGCTAGACCCAAATCTTGTTCTAGAGACTGAATTTGACGACTAATAGTTGATTGAGTTACCCCACATTTTTTAGCTGCTTGTCCAAAATTCCCCGTCTCTGTAATCGCTATAAAAGCCTGTAATTGCTCAATCCGCATAAACTTCTCTATCAACAAACAGTCATAACATGTTGTTAGCTTGCCATCAAATGAACATAGCTGATTTACAGATCATTTTTTGGTATAAAGAAATACATTTGCTTGTGACTTACAGCAAGATAATAGGACAGTTGAACTTGTTTTGAGGGCAAAACTTACTGCAATATATACACTGACAATAACTACATAGGGCGAGGGAAAGTCGGTAAATCGACAGCAGCTAGAGATTTTGGTTTAACTTTGACTGATGATTGAGGTGGAGTTGAGGTTGTGTTACTTTTCGATTTTGATGTTTTTTGCTCTTGGACATGGGATGCTGACCAAGTAGCAATTTGTGCTGCTGTTTTAATAGTTTCAGAAGTATTAGCTTTTTTGGCTGGAATAGAGGTTGATTTGACTTTGGGAATGGTAATTTTGGTTTCTGGAACAGTTGAGGTTGACCAGGGGTGAATTGTTCTTTGATTGGAATAGCTGTTGCGCTTGGGAATCACTGGCTCTTTTGGCGGAATGGAAGGGGTAGGTATGGCTGATTGAAGGGCAGAGCGTTGTTGTTGGCTGAGTTTATTTTGTAATTCTTTTATTTCTTTATCCTTGGTTGTTAATTCGTAGACCTGATGATTATAGTTTTCTTGTAATAAAACACAGTCTCTTTCTAGTTGAGCAGTTTGCTGTTGAGACAATTCGTACTGTTCGAGTAAATTATTAACTGCTATTTCCTTTTGCTCAATAATTGCTAGAATGTCCGCTTTCTGGCTCTCAAACAATTCTGCTTCTTCTTGATATTTTCTAATTTCTTTTTCTTGTTGAGCGACTAATACATCACTGCTTCTAGACTTCTCAACGTATTTAGTAAATTTGTTGTCAACATCTGCTAGTTCTTGTTCTAGGCGAAACACTTTTTTGAGCAGCTTACGATTATATTCTCTTAATTTATGAGCAACCTTTTGCCAATTCATTTTTTGGTCGTCTAGTTGGTTTAGCTCTATTTCATTTGAAGAACAATTTTGTGTTGGATCTCCAATGTGGTCTGAAGACAAATTGTTGTGTTTATAACTAGATTCATTGGCTGTTTCTGACGCTGTTTCTGACGCTGTTTCTACTTTGGTTTCTCGATCTTCTATTGCTTCAAAGGATTCGAGGTTAGATTCAGAGTTAAAAGAATTGGCGTTATTATTAGCTTCAGTCATAGTTATTTATATCTGATTCGGACGGAACAGTTTACAGCAAAATAATTAATCGTTTAACTAAGTAATTACCCTGAATAGCGATGTATGCTTTTTTGCGAGAAAAATTACTATATTTTTGCTGTTGTTGAGCTCAGTATAAAGACAAAATGAAATGATTTTTTTATTTTTATACTTAGCTTTAGATTTAACTAGATATAGCTTATACTTTGTCTAAAAAAATGCCAAGTTTTGATTACTGATTGATAATTACTTTTCTTAACAATTCCTTATGAATTAAAGCTCGATCTATTAAAGATTGAATCTGAATTGAGCTTAATGCTGATTTATTAGAGTAAAGCTTTGACCATTCCTGACTAATTGCTGTAGCTTCTAGGGGTAAATCGGCTAATTCATATCCCAACATATTTACTTCAGACATTAACTGAGTCACCTTGGGATCGTAACTGAGGGCAAAACAACTGCATCCCTCCGCCGCTGCCATAATTAGGCTGTGTAAACGCATTCCGATCGCCATTTTTACCTGGGAAAATAGCCCCTTTAGTTTTTTGGGGTCATTAACTGGTAATATCGACTTATGGTGTTCTAACTGTGCCGCAATAGATTCGGCGATCGCTTCGTCTTGAGTAGGCTGAAAGGGAATAAGCAAAATATGGCTATCAGTGTGGGTTTGAAACTCTTTTATAGCCTGGATTAACACCTTAAGCCTTGTTTTAGTAAGTAGAGGATGGGATCGCAATATCACTGCTACTATTGGTTTGGTAATATCCTGTAATTGTTTTCCTGGCTCGCTTTTCATTGCCCACACAGGATCGGGAGCGATTACTGGTTCAATTTGCCAAGAGCTTAATAATTTTGCTGAAGCGGCATCTCTGACACTTATCCCATTGCAGCCTAATAGTGTTTGTTTGGTCAACCAACGGGTAAATGATTTATTTAAAGGACCAATTCCTTGCGCCCAGGCGATGGTTTTTAATCCTTGCTGTTGAGCCAAAGCCATTAAGCCAGCATAGTAAACTGGGCTGGCAATGCTAGTAGAGTCCTGCATCAAACTCCCACCGCCCCAAATAAATACATCCGATTGTTTCAAAGCA
The DNA here is from genome assembly GCA_937884735.1 of uncultured Pleurocapsa sp. Classification (GTDB taxonomy): domain Bacteria; phylum Cyanobacteriota; class Cyanobacteriia; order Cyanobacteriales; family Xenococcaceae; genus Waterburya. The sequence goes on along the minus strand of CAKZYI010000134.1, from coordinate 4,487 downwards.
TTGAGAATAGCAAAAGTAGATTTGCGATCGCAACTAGCAACTCCATATTGTTTTTTGGTAGCTTGAGGATTGCCTGACAATACTATTGGTATTACCGATTCGGGCAACATTTGTAATAAAGAGACAAGCAATGCTTCATCTCCTGCGTTACCCATGCCATAATAACCACACAATACTGCTTTAGTAGGACTCATTAATTCTGTTAATTTTGAGGTATTGAATTGACGATAGCATTATTTCCGCTATCAACTTTTTGAATAAAAAGTACTTGAGAATTTTTATTATGGATAATCTTATTGTTAATCAGGAATTAGTTCAATACCAGTCTGATTTAGATATTTTGTTAAAGCAGTTAGAAGATTTTGCGACAAATATTAATAATCAGCAATTGCAGGTAACTATTGGCAATTTACGCAATAATATTAATGAACCTTTTTTGTTTGTAGTAGTAGGAGAAGTTAAGGCAGGAAAAAGCAGTTTTGTTAATGCTTTATTGCAGGCAGATATTTGTAAAACCGCAGCCGATCCTTGTACGGATATTATTCAGCAGATTGTTTATAGTGATGAAGAGTTTGAACAGCCTGTAAACCAATATTTACGCAAGATTGGATTGCCTAATGAAATACTTAAGACTTTATCGGTAGTGGATACTCCTGGGACAAATACCGTAGTTGAAAATCATCAAGAAATTACTAAAGAATTTGTTCCTAATAGTGACTTGATCTTTTTTGTTTTCTTTGCCAAAAATCCCTATACTCGCAGTGCTTGGGAATTATTAGATTATGTTAATAGTGAGTGGCGCAAAAAAGTAGTTTTTATTTTACAACAGGCAGATTTAACTAAGCCAGAAGAGTTGTCCAAAAACAAAGAAAAGTTAACAGAATTAGCCCTGAAAAAAGGTATTGAATCTCCGATAATATTTGCTACATCAGTAGAATATGAGGTAAATGGCGACAGGAATCGGAGTGGATTTGAGGAAGTTAAAAATTATATCCAGCAAACCTTAGAAGATGGTGGTACTAAAAAATTAAAGCTCCAAGGAGTAGCTAATACTAGCGAACAAATTATTAATTTACTACAAAAAGATTTGCTTTCTATTCAACAGCAGCTTGTGACAGATCAGCTAGTTGTAAATAAAATTAAAAATAAGCTACAGCAAAATAAAAGACAATCAGGTTTTGAACTTGAATCTTTGATTAATCGATTATTAACTAAGTATGACAATATCACCGATAAAGTCAAAGCAGAATTTCGCGAAGAACTGTCTTTATTAACTTTAGTTAAAGGTTCGTTTGCTGTATTATTTCGCAGCAAAAAATCTGCACCTACTTGGATGGATGAACTCAAGCAAAGTTGTGAAAACGAATTAAAGTCTTCTTTAGGAGAAATATCCCAGGATGGTATTAAACATTTTGTAGGTGGAATTAGAGAATTATTGCAAAGTTTAATAGACGATCTACAAGATATTAAAGTAAATCAAATTAATACTACTGCCATTACCGTTAATACTATAGAAAGCCGCCAAGAAATTGTAGAAGATGTTCAACAAAAAGTGTCTAGTTTGTTGGATGATAAGACTTTTCTTTACTCTATAGAATCAGTAAATGCTAGCGTCGCACCAAGGCTTGTAGGTGGTGGTGCAGCTACCGTTGCAGGAACAGCGATCGCAGCTTTAACAGAAGTCGTACTATTAGATATTATTGGTACTGCTTTTGCAGGAGTAGGAATATTATTTGCAGGAGGAACATTAGTCCTCAAAAAACGCAAAATAATTAAACAGTTTGAAGATAAACTAGACCGAGAAAAGAAACGTTTTGAAAGTGAGATAACTGATAAATTAAATTCTAAATTGGATATTATCTACGAAGAGATAGAACGCAATTTTATTAATATCTACAATTATGTAGAATCTGAAGAGCAGAAAATTAGTCCTTTAGTAGAGCAATTTAAATCAATAGAGCAAACAGGTAAACAGTTGCTTATTAATAATAAAAAATAGCTTTTTCTCTAGGAAAAATCAAATTATTGCTCGAACCATTAACTCTTGTATTATTTGCTAAGTCTAAGCAACCAACCAAGCTTATACTAATCTAATTTTGTACGGCTATTTAATGGATAATAAAGCCTCATATAAAAGTTAAAATGGCTAGGAACTATAATTCCCCTAACTGCTCTAACAATTGAGGCTCTATTTAATAATCAAAGACTTGTTGATCGAATTTTTAAACGCGATCGTTGCTCTAATTAAATCTTCACGAGATAAATTACTGGTTAAATGTTGTCCAATTGATTGACAAGCTGCATAGCTGCCAACAGTCGCCAAAAGACGATCCTCAAGATAAATTCCCCATCTTTGGTCTTGGGTTTGCTTGAACTGATAAAGACTGCCTTTTTCTTGTTTTTGGTACGCTGTTTCTGTCATTGCGGCTAAAGACATATTAGTATTTATGTCAATATAACAACATTAAGCATATATGCCTATCTATCTTAAGTTGAATGTAATCAATAATTAACAATAACTCTCAAACCTCAAATCTCGCTTGTCATCATACCGTGACTTCAGTAGCAGAAGCATAAACAGGATAGCGGAAAATAGCGGATATCGCTGTGTCATCTGGCATTTCTGAAAATTCCAAAATGTATATTTTTCCTCCTTGCAAATATGTCTTTGTCGTTGCCAAATTTATCAAATCGATGCTGTTGTTATTAACTTCTGAGTGAATTGTTACCTGGTTTGATTGAAGGTCAAATTCTCCCATATATTGAGCATTTTTAACTACAAATAAAGTATCTACCTGTCCAACAACAGCGGCAGAAATAACTTGTTCTATTTGAGAACTTGCCTCTTCCGTATTTGCTAGTTGATTAAACTTATCTATTGCTTGTTTTCTTTCAGTTTCTAAATGAGGCTCAATAATATCCCAAGCTTTCTGATGTAAATCGGCTGGATCAGCATTTTCAGGATTACCAGTAATACCTGTTTTCAGCAAATTATTATAGGAATTTACCTCATGATAAATAGGTAATAAAAATTCTACTCCAGCCAAAATCAAGGGCGTATTTTCTTCCTGTAAAACTTCTTGTAATCCACGGTCTATTTGCTGAAAGAAACGCCTAATTTCATCTTTATTGTCTGTCGTGCCAATACCTTGACCATGATAAATAGGACTATTCCCTGTATCTCCACTATGGTATTGTATTTGTTTTTCGGGATCGTCATATTTCAAAGCTTCTGCCAAACTAGCTGGAATAGATTCAGGTAATTCTATCTGCTTAATACTATAGTGACTGCCAAGGAAGAAATTAACCTGATTTTGCGCCAAAGCTAATAAATAAAATTTGCTATTGTTAGTAATGACAGGTAGCAAAGGCTTAAGGTAAAAGCGATCGCTTACTTTTATCTGTTGTTTGAAACTATAGGGTAGACGATAGTACTGAATCCCATCAGTATTGATAAAAAATGCCAAACCCAAATCTTGATGCTGCCAAAAGTCATAATCTTCAATATAATTTTTAGCTGAGTTTAAAACTTCAATAATTTCTGATTTACCGTCATCTATTTGAGCAATTTTTGCTTCAGCTTCTTGAAGCAAGTTTTTAAACATAATTGGATTTTTTCTAGTTTCTGCTCCCGCTTTTTCTGCTGGCATATAAATAGAAATGTTTGTAGAATTAGGACTTTCTACTAGTTTTTGAAAATCTATACGAGATAGTTCAACCATGAAATATTTTGATAGTAATTAGTAACGTCTATCTATATAAAAACAAAAATCAACTATTGATATATCTCTCCTGAGATAGTAATTTTATTTAAAATAAAACAAAAAATAAGGACGCTAATATCAACGTCCTAAAAACTACTAAGTAGCTCAACTTAAATAAAGTAAAGTTCGTAGGCGAGCGACCCACACCGCTTCGCGGAAGCGCGCACAAGTGCGCTTGGCAGCAAAAGCTGCCGTTCGCCGTAAGGCGCAAAGTAAGGCGTTGCTGTTCGCCGCAACTAATGCGCGAGACCCTTCAGGGTTATTAGACCCTTATTTAGCAATGGCTCAAGCCATTACTACAAACACTATCTATTTTATGTTTAATAAAGTGGAGCTACTTATTTAACGTGAGTTCGAGATAAGAGAAGAAAGGGATAGATAATAAGGTGAAAGTAACTACACTTTTCAGCCAACCTATCCCATGTATAGTTTAGAAGAAATATTTAGCCCCACAGATGATTTTTGCAATCACTTTGAACCAGCTCGGCAAAAGAAATTAATCGAAAATGGTCAACGTCGTAGACGGCGATCTCGACAACTAAGCTTGAGTGAAATTATGACAATTGCCGTGGCATTTCATCTCTCATCTGGCAAAAACTTTAAAAGCTTTTATTTGGAAGTAATTTGTCATTCAGAAAATAGTAGAGGATGAACGCAATCTGTGCTGATAAAGTCTTTCCAATAAAAGCAAACGCATTCTAGAAGACAATCCATGAGGAGAAT
>CAKZYI010000133.1 GCA_937884735.1 uncultured Pleurocapsa sp. | reverse complement strand
CCACCATCGAGATAATCATATCCCAATCTGCTATTGAGGCGATCTCTACCTGCATCACCATCAAGAATATCATATCCATCTTGGCTAACTAAAACTTCGGTGTTATTTCCTCCACTTAGAGTATCGTCTCCTAAATCGCCAAAAAGAATATCATTGCCCGAATCACCGTTAAGAATATCGTTGCCTGCATCACCTTGAAGGGTATCTTTGCCACTACATACTTTAAGAATGTCTGCGTCGCTACCTCCTCTGAGGTCATCTGAACCTTCTTGTCAAAATAAAATATCTCATCCTGAATTACCCTTTAAAATGTCGTTGCTACCATTGCCATTGAGGGTGTCATTGTCTTGTCTACCCTCTAGAATATCGCGATGCTCGTTTCCTTCAATAAAGTCATCGCCTTCACTACCGATTAGAAGATCTTCGTCTTTGCCACCTCGGAGGATATCATTACCCTCTGCGCCATCTATAGTATCAGCACCCTGCAAACCGATGATTTCGTCATTACCAGGAGTGCCATTGAGAGTGTCGTTTTGTGGAGTACCAACAATGAGATTAGAATTATTTACTTCCGACACAAAAACTAAGTAAGATTCTCCTTCTCTGCTATATTCACCAGTCAAATCCACATCAGGCGCACTAATAATCAAATCATCGATGCCATCATGATTAACATCTCCACCACTGCTAATAGCACTGCCAAAAATATTGTCTTGATTAATGCCAGTAATCTTTGCTCCTTCAAGAAAATTGAGAGTATTTAAATCAATCTCGGCACTAAAATCGCTATTTTTACCATAAATAATATATGCTGCTCCACGGCGATCGCTATACTCAGCTCCGTCAGCTCCCATAAGGGTTTGTCCTGCGGTGTTGGCACCAACGATCAAGTCATCAATACCATCGCCGTTAATATCTCCAACACCTACAGCATTACCCAGGTTATCATCCAAATCTAGTCCTGGAATGCTAAAACCATTACTGCCATCCAGGGTAGTTAAATCAAACTGAGCATCAAAGCCTGTATTTTGCCCAAATATTACATATGCTCCACCTTCAAAGGTATATTCTCCTGTTTGGCTGGCATTTCGCGCTCCTAAAATAAGATCGTCAATACCATCGCCATTAATATCTCCGATACCTACAGCACTACCCAAACTATCTTCGATACCAATTCCTGCGACGGTGTAGCCATTGTTGCCATTAAGACTATTAAGATCGAAGATCGAATTAAAGCCATTATTTTTGCCGAAAACCACATAGGTTTCTCCACGGTGATCGCTATCTCCTCTATCAAAAGGACTAATCAGAGCTTCTCCTGCTGCGGGAGTACCAAGGATCAAATCATCAATACCATCTCCATTAATATCCCCTGCGTTGCTAAGATGCTCCCCCAGGAGATCGCCACTATCTTTGCCACGAATTTTGAAGCCATTATTACCATCTAGCAGAGCGAGGTTGATACTAGAATTAAAATTATTGTTGCCAAAAACAATAAATGTTTCTCCACTGCGATCGCTATAGCTATAGCCATTATTATTAGTAATAGTCTGCCCAGCACCTGCTGCACTAACAGCTAGATCGTCGATACCATCTCCATTAATATCCCCCGCACTGGTAATTGCTGTTCCCAAATTATCTTGAGCATCAATACCTCCCAAGGCAAATCCATTGTTTCCATCGAGGGAGCTAACGTCTACATCCGCAGAAAAACCATCTCGCTTCCCAAAAATAATATATGCTCGACCTTCTCCCCTACTATATTCATAACCATAGCTAGTAAGTCGACTTCCTCCGTAGGGTGCGCCCAGGGCTAGATCGTCGATACCATCTCCATTAATATCTCCTACCGAAAATGCCATACCAAAGTTATCGTCTTGATTAATACCGGCACCTCTACAAACATGAATTCAGACTAGGATATTAAGATCGAAGATCGAATCAAAGCCATTTTGCTCGCCAAAAATAACATAGGTTTCTCCACGGCGATCGCTATAATTATAGCTATAGGGACTAGTACTTATATCTCCACCATCAGATGAGCTAATAACGATGTCTTCGATGCCATCTCCATTAATATCTCCAGTGATATCAACTTGTATTCCCAAGCGATCGTCTTGAGTCGTACCTCGAATGACGAAACCGTTCATACCATTGAGGTTGTTAAGATCTAATAAAGGTGTAGCCAAGATAAATAACTCCAATATTTACGTGGGTGAGATTACCCAATTAGTTTTTGCTTTTGGGTTTTTTTGCCATTTGTTAGCTGTCATCAAGTCATGTAAGCTAGCTACATAAAATTCCAATCAAGCAAAATTATTAATATTTATTTAGAATAATTAAAAACTTTGATATGAAATACCATGTTATTTTCGACGGCAAGTGTAATCTCTGCACTAATTTTGCCCAATTACTCAAACAATTCGATCGAGAACGGATTTTTGATTACATTCCCATGCAAGATGAGACAACTTTAGGCAAATTTGGCGTTACTCCTACTGATTGCGAAGCAGGAATGCTGCTTATTGATGCTCAATCGCCTGAAAGAAGATGGCAGGGTAGCGAAGCCGCCGAAGAGATTACTCGCTTGCTACCAATGGGTGATTTATTTATTAATGCCTATCGTGCTATCCCTGGAATGAAATGGATCGGCGATCGCAGTTACGAACAAATACGCGACAACCGTTATCAATGGTTTGGGGAAAGAAACGAAGTCTGTGACTGTATTTAAAATTCTGGCGATAAATTAGCTTCGTTTGAGTTATTTATTTCGCGGCTATAAGCTCATAATTTTATTGAAATAAGATTGATAATTACCAAAAAACTATGCCAAAACCAACTATTTGGGTAAACGAACAAATAGATCCAGGCGGTTTAATTTATGCCTGTATTGCCTGTTTGAATGAAGAAGCAGCAAATGATTGTCATCAAAACTGGCAAAACGATTTAACGGAAACACAAAAAAAGAATGGTTGGATAGCTAGTCTCCGCACCGTTGAATCTTGGGATGATGTTCCCGTTAATGCTTTAAAGCTAAGTTTTTAAACGCTTTAAAAATTCTTTATTCTGCTAAAAGCTTCAGTGACGAGATTAAAATAAAAAGCGGAGTCATTATGACTTCATTTTTATAAAAAATAAATTAGGTTAAACATTATGGCTAAACAAAATATTGAAAACGTTGTAATTATAGGCTCTGGTCCTGCGGGATATACCGCTGCAATATACGCAGCTAGAGCAAATCTTAAACCAGTTTTATTTGAAGGTTTGCAGGCTGGAGGAGTGCCAGGAGGACAGTTGATGACTACTACTGAAGTAGAAAACTTTCCTGGCTTTCCAGAAGGTATTACAGGGCCTCAACTAATGGAGAGGATGCGATCGCAAGCTATTCGATGGGGAACAGAATGCCATACGGAAGATGTGGTAAAAGTCGATCTATCAAAACGCCCTTTTACAATTATTTCTACAGAAAGAGAAGTTCAAGCCCACAGTATTATTATTGCTACTGGTGCAACCGCAAAACGTTTGGGCTTACCTAGCGAAAAACAATACTGGAATAATGGCATTTCTGCTTGTGCAATATGTGATGGTGCAAGTCCTATATTTGATGGTAAGGAATTGGTTGTAATTGGAGGTGGTGATTCCGCAGCCGAAGAAGCTGTGTATCTAACCAAATATGGCAAAAGAGTCCATCTTTTGGTACGCCGAGGAGAATTACGAGCCAGTAAAGCAATGCAAGACAGAGTTTTACACAATTCTAAAATAATTGTTCACTGGCACACAGAAGCGATCGACGTTTACGGAGAGAATAACCGCATGACGGGGATAAAAGTGCGTAACACTCAAACAGAAGAAGAAACCAAAATAGAAAGCAATGGTTTGTTTTTCGCTATTGGACACAAACCCAATACAGACTTATTTAAAAATCAGATTGAGCTAGATGAGGTAGGTTATATATCCGTTACTCCTGGCACGGTAGCTACCTCGGTCAAGGGAGTATACGCCGCAGGAGATGTACAAGACCATGAATATCGTCAGGCAGTTTCCGCAGCAGGTACAGGCTGTATGGCAGCGTTGGCAGCAGAAAGATGGCTATCAGAAAACGATCTGATTGTTGAATACAATCAAAAACCACAGGAAAGCAATACAAAAACAGTAGAAGAAGACATAGAAGCCGATACAGAAGCTACATTCCAACTAAGCAACACTAGCTACGTTGGTGGTTATGCCCTAAGAAGACTATTCCATGAAAGCGATCGCTTGTTGATGGTGAAATATGTATCTCCTACCTGTGGTCCTTGTAAGATACTGTCGCCAATTTTAGACAAAGTAGTTCAAGAATACGCCGATAAAATTCATTTTGTAGAAATAGATATTGTTGCCGATCCTGAAATAGCCCAAATGGGTCAGGTAATTGGCACTCCTACAGTACAGTTTTTCTGCGATCGCGAATTACTTCATGAGATAAAAGGAGTTAAACAAAAGAGCGAATATCGTCAGATTATCGATCGATATCTACCTGCTACTGTTTAATTGTTGTTTTTAGCTAACAGAGATTATTTAAAAGTACTTATCTCAAAGTATTTACCAAAGAATTTGTGTAAGCAAGTTATAAAGGATTCCTTACCCTTAGTGTATGGGTCGAGGTATCCTTTAGGATAGATTATTAGCTTTGGACCAACGATCATTCACTGCTGTCCGATTCTATGACCTCTCGTTTGGAGAAACCCCAAGTAAAGAAGATTGCTACTACAGCAATTGTTACCCATTCAGGAATGTAGGTATCGGGCAACCATACCTTGAGCAAAAGACGCAAGCCAACAAAGCCGACGGTAATGAATCCTGCATCCTCTAGGTAAGTGTATTCTTGCAGCCAGCGAATAAATAACCCTGCAAGAAAACGTAAGATAATAATTCCGATCGTACCACCAGCAATAATTAACCAAGTGTCTTCTGTGATTGCGATCGCAGAAGTAACACTATCTAAGGAAAAAGCTAGGTCGGTAATGGCAATAGTGGGAATTACTTGCCAAAGAGACTTAAAGCCCAAAGTGCGTGTCTCAGACACTTCTTCCTCATCGTCTTCCATGACAAAATAATTAAACACCAGCCACAACAAATATAACGCTCCCAATAGCTCAAATTGCCAGTATTCAATTACATAAGTAGCACCCAGAATCAAAATAATTCTGAGAATATACGCTCCTACTAGTCCAATATTAAGAGCTTTTTGCTGTGCTTCTGGATCTTGGACGCTTTTGGCAATAGAAGCCAAGGCGATCGCATTATCCGCAGACAAAACTGCTTCTAATACAATCAAAATCAGCAATATAAAATAAACTTCAACTCCAGCGTTGGTAAAATAATTGACTATGTTTTCCAGCATTCAATAAATATATGTTTTTTAATTAAATCAGAATTTTTATCCGCGTTAATTTAGAATAGACCAAAAGACGACCATGACAAATCTATCGATTTTCTAGTTTTTTGCTAGTTTCGACTCAAGTTTCCTTTCTAATTATGTTGCATCTTGTTACAAGATGTTCTAAATGAGGTCGATTATGACGCAAATTAAGGATGGAATATCTTTTTCACAAAATTAAAAAAGGAGTAGAATACTATGATCTCAGATACTCAAATCTATATCGCTCTTGTCGTGGCATTATTTGCTGGAATTATGGCGGTTCGTCTTTCTACTGAACTATACAAGTCTTAATGACATAAATCATATTTAGGGCGTGCGAAAAAGGATTTCAGATTGGCGGTAATTAGTTTATCTTGTTAGTCTGGAATCCTTTGTTGTTACTAATCGCCACGGCAATATATGGACTCCAATAAGCAAAAGCAGCGACATAAAAAAGCCCTTTCTAAAGTTTCTTTAAAACGCAAGCTTAAACGTAAATCATCTCCCAAGGGAAATCCCTATCGAGGAGTCACTACAGAAATTAGTCTAAAATTAATTTTGAGTTGGGCTATTGCCCTAGCTGCGATCGTATCTTTATTTCGGCTTTTGCCCTATCATCTTTCTCAACAGGCAAAGCTTAAAGAATTACGCATTCAGGTAGAAGAGACTGATGCGAGAGTAACTAAATTGAGGGAACAACTCAATCATAATTTCGATCCTCAAAGGACTCAAAGTTTGATGGAACAGTATAGTTCTTTGACTTCTCCTAATCAAAGTCGTATCTATTGGCTACCAGAGGAAAATAAAAAAACAAAAAACCAAGAATAGGCAAAAATCGTAGATTGAGTTAAATAGTTATTCAATCCAAAAAGCTTCAAGCAATTTGCAAAATAATAAGTTGATTAAGTTGATTTCGCGATCGCTAATCGGAGTCAGCAATTTGTCTAACCAGCCTGTTACTTTTTGCTCATATCTGGCAAGAGAAGGTTTTGTAGCCAAAATATCCAAAGCTTTGTAATAGTCTCCTACAGCACAGTTCCAGTCGCCTCTAAGGTGGTGTGTCCGACCTCTTTCCCCATAAATTCTTTCTTCCAAACTATCCCCAATAATTAGAGCTATATCCAAATTTTCTAATGCTAGGTCATATAGTTCTAATTCGCGAAAGGTAATTCCTTGGTTGATCCACGCGCGGAGGTTTGCAGGGTTGATATCTAATGCTAGCTCATAATCTGCGATCGCTTCTGCTAAATCTCCTTGTGCTGCATGACAGTTAGCTCGGTTATTGTAAGCACTATCAAGACAAGGATTGATTTGCAATGCTTGAGATAAGTCGCAAAGAGCTTCAATGATTTGATTGTTACGAAAATACATTAGTCCCCGATTGTTGTAATCTGCTGCATTATCGGGGCAAATAGCAATTAGTTCATCAAGTAAAAAAATTGCCATAGCATAGTTTCCTTGAGAAGCTTTTTCCTCTACGGAAGTTCTCAAACGCAGTTCTGAAATTTGAGTATTCAAATTAGACATCACATCGTTGCTTAGTGAGGTTATATCTGAGCCATAAGCATATGAGGGGAACTTTTGTTTTACCTGCTGATTTCTATAGTTTTTTTTGCGATCAAAATTGCTTTTCATAGCATCAATTAAACCTTTCCTAGTAGCTACCTTACTATTTAGCTTTACGACTGAGATCGGTTTGATGTGTCACCAATCGAACTGTCTCACGATTTTGTAAATTTCTAAAATTCAATTTTTAGTCCTTTATCAACAGCATCATGACTAAAAAAAAGCCAAACGTCTTCCACAAAATTACTTAAATCAATATTGAATTTCTAATAAGCTTTAATAAAAAATATTTGTTTTCATCACAATTTGACTTCACATTTATGGTTGGAAGCTCGTTTTACATTACATTCATTGATAGTGTCAGCTATCACTTATAGTTAAGAATTTTATTTAAAACTGGTATTTTACAATATGACTACTGGAACTGTATTTGCTCAAGCATCAGATTTATTACCTGAAGATTATTGTGTTTTGGGTTTGGCAACTTGCTTTGTTAGAGAAGATGGTGATATACAAAAGTTGACGGTATTAGAGCCTATTCCTTCTTCTGCTCTAGAAGCACTAATTAAAGGCATTCCTACTTCTTATCAATTAGCCTGTTCTACAACCTTGGCAGATATTTTTCAGTCAGACAGGGTGCAAATACCACCAGAACTTAAAGGGGATGGCAACATTAATTTGTGCGATCGCTTTGCCGAAAGAGTTGCTGCTGCTACACGCACTTATAAAAGCCGCCCTCAAGCTAAAGACATCATCCCTTTGGGAACAACAAAACAAGACTTTAACTATTCTTTAGAAAGAAAAAGAGTTCTTAATAATTCTAGAACAGTAAGCAGTGATGACAATGTAAAACAACATTCTCATACTCATAAAGTTTTGTAGAAACTTAACACTTTTAATCTTTAAAAAACTGCGGTTTTGCCCTATGCGATCGCAGTTTTTTGTTTGAGATCACATAATTAAGTTTTATTTGAAGTTAGATTTAAACAGCAATTATGAAGACTCAATAAAGTAATTATCAAGATTTAATCATGAATAATTTAACTATCCAACAATTTTGTCAATTAGAAACTTTGAAGACAGATCTTCATCCACTAATTACATCCAATTGCGAATATAGCGAAAAGATTGAAGGTAATTTGACAGTACTAAAATTAACTAATCCTGAAGGCGACGTGGTTCAAGAATTAATCGTAGTTCTTTAAAGGAAAAAAGTAGTATCAATGGAGAAGTGAGATAGGTATAAAAAGTAAATTAAGGAAACCACTCAATCATCTACACAAATCTTCTAAAGCCTAGAGTAAAGATTGAGAATTTATACCTAACTATTCACTTTTCCCACTGCCCCAACTGCCCCAAATATTCAACCATCTGATTATTCTGCCGACTCAGATTCAGATTTAACTTCAGGTTCGGGTGCAGTTTCGGGTGCAGCTTCAGGTTCAGATTTAGAAGCTGGCTTCGATTCTTGTGGCTGGGATTCAGGATTTTGCGCTCGCTCCCATCTTTCCTCTGCATTTGCCATTACTAAGTCTAGCTTTTCAAGATTTTCCCCTGAATACTCTTCTAAAGCCTTGATTGAAAGAGACATTCGATTTTGATATTCATCAATTTGCTTAATTACAACTTTGATTTCTTGTCCCACTTCAAAAATACTATTCAAAGATTCAATCCGCGCACCACTAATTTCTTTGATGTGTAATAAGCCCGTTGCTCCTTGGAGATCGACAAAGGCTCCATACGGCTTGATATTGACTGTTTTTCCTGACATTAATGACCCTTCTGAGCTGCTATTCATCGCCACTGCCCGCATAGCATCTCTTTGAGATAATACCAGCTTACGATTTTCCTGATTTACTTCCAAAAAGGTAGCGGTTAGAAGCTGTCCCACCAGAGATTCTAGGTTATCACGCTGTTGCAAATGCGATCGCGGGATGAAAGCCCTTAAACCAGCTACCTCACCAGTTACACCACCTTTATTTGCCCCTGTAATTCTGATCTGAGTAGACTTACCTGTTTCTGCCATTTCCTTAATATCTGCCCAGGCTTCATCTAGTGCTAACTGGCGCAGGGAAAGAGTTACTTGTCCGTCAGAATCTTGTTCGCGAATAATTAAAAATTCTTTGGTTTCCCCTACAGGTAAAATATTCTCCAGATTATCAACAAAACCCAAGGCTGCTTCGTTAGTTGGCACAAAACCAGGAGATTTGCCACCAATATCAACATACGCCCCATCAGAGGTGATTTGAACTACTGTTCCCTTAACTTTTTGCCCTTTAACGAATTCATAATCATATTTCTGAAGGGCTGTCTCAAAATCTTCCATAGAGAAGGGTTGAGAAGGATTGGGAGATGTTGAATCAGACATAGTAATGTGAATGGTATATGGTAACTGAGCAAACAGAACTAAACTAAATTTTAGTTCACTTTTCTCGATTTATAGCTTTTGGCTAAACAAGTCTAGCACTTTTATCCAAGCATCTTTTGCTGCTGCTTGATTATAGCTTTGACGACGGTCACACATAAACCCATGAGTCGCATTCTCGTAACGAAATATTTGGTGTGAAATATTGTGTTGTTGCAGTCTTTTTTCGATTAATTCAGTTTGTTAGTTGGGTATCAAAGGATCTTCCATACCAAAGAAACTATAAATTGTGCCTTTAATATCTTTGGTGTAGGCAATACTAGCTTCTTCTTCCCCTGGACACCAGGTAGCTATTTGCGCTCCATAAAAAGAAGCGGTGGCTTTTACACGTTCTAAAATGGCAGCTAAGTAAACTACATGACCCCCAAAACAAAAACCAATTGTCCCTACACCTTCTTGTTTTACTTCTGGCATTGCAAAAAGATAATCAATTGTGGCTTGAATATCGCTAATCAACTCTTTGGCTTGAGTTTTAACTTTGTATTCTCTACCTAGCTTGACATCTTCATCTCCATAGCCAACTTCAAACCCTGGTGCTTGACGCTGATAAATGGCAGGTGCGATCGCAATATAACCTTCTTTGGCTATCTTTTCGGTAATATCTCGAATGTGTTCGTTAACCCCAAATATCTCTTGAATTACGATAACAGCAGGATAAACTCCCGCTGCTTCTGGCTTGGCTAAATAAGCATCAATCTCTAAATCTTGATTCTGAACTTTTACCCACATTTATGATTACTGATTACTAATTATGAATGCTGGACGACGAGCGATTCTTTTATGAATCGCTGGAGCACTTCGCATCTGCTTTAGTACAATAGATATTAATAACAATATGGACAACTGTGTTTACCCTTTGCACTAAAGCACTAGTTGCGACTAAAGCCTTACTTTCGGTCGCCCACCCTACAATTTACTTGTTCCTCTTTCCTTACTCCTTACTCCTTGTTCCTCTTTCCTTAAAGAACTCCTTTAGAACTAGGAATTGCACCAGCACGACGAGCATCTATTTCTGTCGCCATCCGCACTGCACGAGCAAAAGCTTTGAAGGTGGCTTCGATAATGTGATGGGAATTAATACCATCTAACTGGCGGATATGAAGAGTCATTTGGGAATGATTGACCACTGCTACAAAAAATTCCCGCACTTATTGAGTATCATATGTTCCTACTCTTTGGGTAGGAATTTCTAAGCCATAACTGAGGTGGGGTCTACCAGAAAAATCTAGAGCTACCTGTACCAAAGATTCATCTAGAGGGGCAACAAAATGACCAAAACGAACAATACCTTTGCGATCGCCTAAAGCCTGAGCAAATGCCATTCCTAAAGTGATTCCCACATCTTCATTAGTGTGGTGATCGTCAATCTCAATATCGCCAGACGCTTTGACATTAAGGTCAATTAAGCCATGAGAAGAAATCTGATTGAGCATGTGATCCAAGAAAGGAATTCCTGTATCTGCATGACAATTACCCGTACCATCAATGTTTAGTTC
>CAKZYI010000132.1 GCA_937884735.1 uncultured Pleurocapsa sp. | reverse complement strand
AAGTTCAACCCTCTGATTTTAAGAAGACTTAACCAAGCTTCAGGCTTAACGATCGCAGCTTTTGGCATGACCGCACTTTCCACAGTTAGAAGATTGTAGACGCTTTGCTTAAGTAACTAAGCAATCAATAATCAGTAATCAGTAATGAAAAATAAAGCAAAACTAGTAATTATCGGTGCAGGAATAGTTGGCTGTAGTACCGCCTATCATCTAGCAAAACTTAGCTGGCGCGATATTGTAGTAATTGATCGCGGGTCATTATTTGCTACAGGGGGTTCTACTTCTCATGCCCCTGGTTTGGTCTTTCAGCTTAATTATTCTAAGACAATGACTCTCTTGGCAAAATATTCAGTGGAACTGTATAGCCAGCTAAAAACCGATGAAGGACAGGCATTTTATACGGTAGGGGGTATTGAAATAGCCTACACCGAAACCCGATGGCGAGATTTAAAGCGGAAAATGGGCTTGGCAAAATCTTGGGGTATTGAAGGTACTGAATTACTAACTCCCGAACAAGCAAAAGCCAAAATTCCCCTATTGGATACCACAGGTATTCTTGGTGCTTTTTATGTTCCTACAGACGGTATTGCTAAAGCTTTGAGGGCAGCCGAAGCACTGGCTAATTTTGCGATCGCATCTGATGCAGCCAAATTTTATGGCGACACCGAAGTATTAAATATCGAAGTAGAACAAGGACAGGTAAAGTCTGTTATTACTAACTAGGGTACTATTACCACTGATAAAGTCTTAGTTTGTGCGGGGGTTTGGGGTTATTTTTTTGCTTACATGGTGGTGGAGACAATTCCTTTAGTTCCCGCCCAACATCAGTATGCAATTACAACTCCTCTATCAGAATTAGCAGGAGAAACCCGCGAAGTAGTCCATCCAATGATTCGCAATCAGGATAAATCTACTTATTTTCGTCAACATGCCGACTGTTATGGAGTAGGTTCTTATAATCACGAACCTTTACTAGTAGATCCCAAAGATATTCTTTCTCATAAAGAATCTGCTGTGATGCCTTCGGTTAAAGAGTTTACCGAATCACATTTTGAATCCCCATGGCAGTCTTCTATTGAATTAATACCCAGTTTAGCTAACCAAGAATTGTCCTATAAAATCAATGGCTTAATGTCCTTTACCAATGACGGTTTTCCTATTATTGGCGAATCTAGTAAGACCAAAGGCTTTTGGGTAGCTGAAGCGGTTTGGGTAACTCATGGCGGTGGTGTAGGTAAGGTAGTGGCAGAATTATTAACGACGGGGGTTTCCAGTCTCGATTTACATGAATGCGACATCAATCGTTTTGCTCGGGTAACTCAAGGCCGAGAATACATCTGGGCAAGCGCAGCCCAACAGTATACAGATGTTTACGATATTCATCATCCCCATGCCTCACCAAAAACTAAATATCGCCAGCTAAGAGTAAGTCCTTTCTATCCTCGTTTACAAGAATTAGGGGCAGTTTTTTCCACTAGTGGAGGTTGGGAGTGTCCCCAGTGGTTTGAATCTAATGCCAAGCTACTAGAAAAATATACTATTCCCCAACGACAAGGTTGGTCGGCGCACAACTGGTCAAACATTCAGGGTGTCGAACATTTAGCTACCCGTGAAAAAGTTGCTCTCTATGACTTAAGCAGTTTTACCAAGCTAGAAGTTACGGGAGATCAAGCAATTTCGTATCTAGAATATCTTTGTGCCAACAAAGTTAGTTCCACTGCGGGAAAAGTAACCTATACTTCTATGCTCAATGCCAATGGTGGCATTATGTGCGACCTAACTATAACTTGTTTGAATCCCGAAAAATTTTGGGTAGTTACAGGAGGTGCAGTAGGCAATCAGCATTTTGCCTGGATGCGATCGCATTTACCTCAAGACAATTCCGTAAATATTGTCGATATATCTTCTAGCTATTGCTGTGTCGGACTATGGGGACAGTTAGCACCAAAAGTTCTATCAAAAATTACTAATGAAGATGTCTCTAATAAAGATTTTCCTTTCTTTACCGCCCAACTAATTTATCTCAATTCAATTCCTGCTTTAGCAGTGCGGGTATCTTATGTAGGTGAACCAGGCTGGGAAATCTATACTCCCACCGAGTCGGGATTAAAGCTTTGGGATCTACTTTGGCAAGCAGGTCAAGATTACGAAATCATTGCAGGGGGAACTTATGCTTTTAATTCTCTCCGTTTAGAAAAAGGTTATTTAGCCTGGGGGACAGATATTAACCTCGAACATAACCCTTATGAAGCTGGTTTGGGTTTTGCCGTAAAACTCAATAAGGGTCAATTTATCGGTCGAGATGCCCTACTACAGCGCAAAAATTCCCAAAGTCGCCAACTCTGCTATCTGACTCTCGATGACTCCTCTGCGGTCATTATGGGTAAAGAGCCAGTCTTATCAGGCAAAACAATATTGGGCTACGTTACCAGCGCAGATTATGGCTACAGTTTTGGCTGCTGTGTTGCTTATGCTTATTTGCCTCTAGAATATTCTGTACCTGGAACGAAGGTGGAAATAGAATATTTTGGCGATCGCTTTTCGGCTACGGTAGTCGATCTCAATCGAAGTAGCAAAACCAAGGTCAAATCCAAATCGGAAAGGAGCGCGTCAAAAAATGCTGTCACAACTCTCTAAACATAATATGAGCATCAACCATACCTTTTTGGAGGTGGTCAAAAGCTTGAGGAATTGTGCCAATGATTTGAAAACCTAATTTTCTCCACAGATTGATCGCAGGAATGTTAGTACTGATAACTAAATTAAACTGCATGGCTGCATAGCCTAATTCTTTTGCTTTAATCAGCGCGTGTTTGCCCATAGTTTTACCAACAGAACGACCCTGAAATTGAGGAGATACCATAAAGCTAGCATTGGCAATATGAGAGCCTAATCCTGGTTGATTGTCTTTGATAATATATGTTCCCACTAGGTTGCCTTCAAGTTCGGCAACATAGCAGTGCTTGTCGTCTGCCATCCAATAAGATAAAGCTGCTGCCTGAGAAATGTCTGGCAAAAAAGCATAAGTGTCTCCCCTAGCAACTACTATCTGAAAAATATCCCAAATCTTTTCTGCATCTTCTTTAGTCGACTTTCTAATAGTAATCATGACTTAAAGTACTAACACAATTAAAATTAATCTCAAGATCTAAATCAATTAATTATCTGGCTAATCTAGAGAACGGCGTTTTTCAAACAGGGAAGAACCCAACGAAGCTAGGCTAACCAGAATGATAGCTACTAAAGCGCGATCGCTTATAGTTTCCTTTAAGATTATCAAACCCAGTAAAGTTGCGATCGCAGGTTCGAGACTCATCAACACACCAAATACGCGAATTGGGATCTTTTTCAGTGCTTCTAATTCAACGGTATAAGGAATTGCAGAAGAGAGAATTGCGACTCCTAATCCTATTGCCAGAAATTTTGGTTCGAGTTTGGTTATCCCAGTCGATAAAATACCAAAAGGCAACAATACCACTGTTCCTGCTGCCAGTGCTGCTGTCATCAAAGCAATACCCTTGGTTTCGGCAAAAACCTTACCTACTTTGGCAGAAAGTAGAATATATGCACCCCAACAAATTGCTGCTAATAAAGCAAAGGTGACTCCCAAAGGGTCGAGAGACGATCCTGTTATGGGAGCAAGTAGAAAAATACCAATTCCCGCCAGAAAGATCCAAAATAAATCGAGTAGCTGGCGAGAATTAAGACAGGCTACTCCCAAAGGACCTAAAAACTCTAAAGTAACCGCAATACCCAAAGGGATTTGCTCGATCGCAGCATAAAAGCTCAGATTCATCGCTGCCATGACCAGACCAAACAGAATTAGAAGCCCATAGGCACTATAGTTGTAACCTTTTAATTTTGGTCTTTGCAACAGTAGCAAAACAACCGCCCCAAAACCCACCCGCATCAATACTGTAGTGACAGAACCCAATTCTTGAATCACAGTTTTAGCCAATGCAGAACCCAGTTGAGTTGAAGCGATCGAAACGAAAACCAGAATAGTAGCAGATGGCAATGTTGGATTTCCTTGAAGTTTGGGCATATATGGCTACCTTGTCTCCTTCAAGTTGTAGATATACAATGCTGTAAAAATTTCTATATAGCGGTTCTCACATACACGAGGTACAGTCTGACGCTTTGGTTTTAGCTAATGACGACACGAACTACGTTCGTCCGACAGCCAACTCCCTTTGGGAGTCCGACAACGCTTCGCGTTGGCGAGCCTCTCTAGAGGCTGGCGACGCGCAGAGAGCGCGTGCTAATGACTAATTAAAGATGTACCTTACAAATCTGAGAATTGCTATATTTTACTTTAACTATAGAAAAATAATCACTATTTTACAACCTTAGATAAGGGGGATAAGAATAGTCCCACAAATCGTAATCGTCGTCTTCGATTTAGTTAAATTAAAATTTTATTGCTAAAAGTTTGCATTAAGCTGTATATTATATTGAATAAACAATAGCCAATAGAGCTTCCGTATATATACTTATGGTTTTCTAGTATATTTGTGAAAACTTAAATTGGATGCAAACAAAATAAAAATAATTGTCCTTTAGCAAACAATGAAATCGAGTTCTATTTCTCACCCAATCTTGCATATAGTTAGTATCCAGAACACAGAAAGATGGAGTATATATCGTCGCCTACAAGAGTTGGAAATTCCCTGTCAATGCTCTACAGATCGACCATTACAGGTTGAGTTGAATAATCCTTACGAAATAGCCCAGCTATGCTACGTATTCAAACAATCCACAGCATCTCGCAAAGAACAAATCAATTGGCTAGATAACTGCTGGAAAATCAAAAGCAGACAAAGGAAAAGTAAAAGTTGAATGGCAATATAACAATCTGCTCTAATAATAAATATTATGATTATTGCTAAGACGACACCACTTAAAATCGAAACAGACAGCGTAATTTCCTCTGACGCTGCATCGAGGAGCATTACTACCCACAACAAAAAGAAAAAAGTAACTCGGGTTTTTCGTCCGACATTATCCCCCGAACATGGTGTTTTATTAGTTTTATTTGGCTCATTTTTAACTGGGGCAGCTTTGGCTCAACAATGGACATACACCACGACCATCGCCCTAATTTGCGCTTTTTTTGCCCTACAAGCAGAGCATCCCTATATAGTCCAAATCAAGTTGAGAAAAAGCCTTAAGCCGCGTTACATGCTGTGGGCAGTAGTTTATAGTGCGATCGCATTATTTTTGGCTGTTTGGCTCTGGTTTCAAGCTTCTGTATTGTTATGGCTATACATCCTGGCTATGGTTGGTTTAGTTGCCGATGCCATCTCCGTAATTAAAGGAAAACATAAATCAAGAGTTAACGAAATTATTGGTTTCGCAGCTATTTGTTTAGCTGCACCCTTAGCTTATGGGGCAACCACAGGAGATCTTAACCTCGAAGCAATGGCGATCTGGATTCTTAATACTCTATTTTTTAGCAGTGCAGTATACACAATTAAAATACGCCGTAAAAAAACCGCAGCTATGAAACCAGGGCTAATCTATCATGGGGTAGCTGCTTTAATTGTTTTTAGCCTATATATTTTCAACTATCTATCTTTAGCAACAGCTTTATCTTTTACCGTAGCCATAATTAAGTTAGGAACAGTTTTCGGATTCCAAGATTGGTATCGTCAAGCCAAATTTCATGCGATCGCAATTTTTGAAACTCGCTTTGCCTTAATCTATATTGCGATCGCATCTATTAGTTTACTTCCCGCCCATTTACCACCTCGATAAGTAAGCCGAAATAATTCTCTTTTAACACTTAGATATAAGTACTAGAACAAAATTAATTGCAATAAAATCTTATTTCTGCTAATTGACTGTAGTTATCATTTAATGTATTCTCAATATCTTAAGTAATAACACTTATTTTATTGGGAATAATAGTCACATGAAATCTATAGAATTATTTGTATCAATAGGTTTGGCTAGTGCTGTGGGTTTATCTGCTGTTGGAACAGTCAATGCCGATGAATACACATTAGTTAATGAAGAAATAAAAGAAGAAATATCTACTGTTTTAATTGCTGAAGGTGGTGAAGGCGGTGAAGGCGGTGAAGGCGGCGAAGGTGCAGAAGGCGGTGAAGGCGGCGAAGGCGGTTGAGAACGTAGCCCTGGAGAACAAGCCAATGCTGATTTTGAAGACAAAATGAGTGGAGAAGAACTATTAAGTGAATTACAAGATGGTGGCTATGTAATTTACTTTAGACACGCTCAGACAGAAAAAGATTATGCTGACCAAGTTACAGCCGATGTCAATAACTGTTCTACTCAAAGAGTATTAAGTGAAGTAGGCTTGCAACAAGCACTAACCATTGGTGATGGTTTTATAACAACTGAAATACCTATTGGTACAGTTACTAGTAGTGAATACTGTCGTGCGTGGGCAACCGCAGCACTGGCTTTTGGCGACTATGAAAAAGATCCTGCACTAAACTTTCTTCCTTTTGAAGACTACACTGACGAACAGGTAGAAGAGATGAAGGCAAATGTTACTCCTCTATTAACGGCTGTACCTGAAGACGGAACAAACAATATTATTGTTGGGCATGATGATATTTTTGAATCAGCAACAGGCATTTACCCAGATCCTCAAGGCATAGCTTATATAGTTAAACCCGATGGCAATGGTAGTTTTGAAATAATAGCTAATATGCTTCCTGAAGAATGGGGACAGCTATAGTACTAGTATCTTAAGCTATTGAGCGATCGCACTTAAAATAGTAGTTTTGCGTAGAGCATTTATGAAAACCAATTTTAAAAACTGCGACTATATGCAACTACATATAATATCAAAAGGCGATCGCCAATTAAATAGTTATGTAGCCAAGTTAGGGAAATAAACTATGGGAAAAAGCACAATTAAAAGTAGGTAGCAAAATTACATCATCAAATAAGTACGGAATCACTTCATTGTGGTTTAGCAATTCCTTTCATCACTACATCGACTAATTCATTGACCAATTTTTTAGTTAGAGGTTGATGTTTGAGTAACAAGCGATAGAATAACGGACTATACAAAGCATCAATTACAACTTCTACATTCATTCCTTCTCGCAACTCTCCTCTTTCAACTCCTTTTTGAAATATTCGTTTGGCATCTTTTCTTCGGGGAGTTAGCCAATTTTCGCGAAACGCAGCAATCAATTCTTCATCAGCCTGTCCGCAACCAATAACATTAGCTAACACTTCTCCTCTAGGACTATTCATTAGTCTTACTATTTTTTGCATCTGCTCTCTCAAATCTTCAGCTACTTTACCAGTATCGGGAAATGCTAATTCTGGGTTAACAGCTTCTAAAAAAGCATCCATTGCCAGTGCTGCTTTGGTTTTCCAGCGTCGATAAATTGTTGGTTTGCCTACCCCCGACCTCGCTGCTACTCCTTCAATGGTTAAATTCATAAACCCAACCTCAATTAACATTTCATAGGCTGCTTTGAGAATTTTCTCTCTTACTTCAGGCGATCGAGGTCTTCCTCTTCCAGACTTAGCAGGGATTTTCGGGTTTTTGGTTTTTGAGCTTGACATTATCTTTTAGTTTTTGATATATTAATTACGTAGCGTAACGATAACAAAGTAAACCAAATTTAATTATGTCATATGACACTAAATCCTGTTGGTATAAGTTATTTAAAATTAATGGAATAAAAGATAGACTTTTCTCCTAGTCGAACATCTTTGATGTTCCCAGAATCGAAGATTCTGGACGAAGCTATGCTTCGTGTCCCCCAGTCAAACCATATAAGTAACTTTGATGAATCGGATTTAGCATTAGGCGTTCGCTAATTTAACATTCCA
>CAKZYI010000131.1 GCA_937884735.1 uncultured Pleurocapsa sp. | reverse complement strand
AACCCAAGCCCGAACCTAAACCACTACCATCATTACGCGATCGCCTGAGAGATATTCCTCTTCCCGATCGCAAACCGTCAGATTTAAGAGATGTTCCTCTTCCTGATAAACCAAACTTTGACAACTAGTTAGAACAGCCAAGACTACCAAAAAAGCTTAATTATGTAAATTATCCAAAATAATTCTTGTCTAAAATTTGCTCCAATTCAATCGGTACATTGTTTGGTATGTAAAACTGCGTTTGTGATGTATTAACAGCATCTTGATAAAGTATGGGATATATTGTCTCTAAATATTCTTTGATCTTAGGATTGTTTCGCAATGATTTTTGGATACAATTGCGAGAATCAAACACCATAGATTGCCATTGTTTGTAGTTTCGCCCTTGTTCTAATTCCCAATACTGTAGTTTAAATATATTTTCAACTAATTGTCTTAAGCAACTTTCAAGGGATTGCTTTTCTGCTTGGCTAACACAATCAATTTCGTCCAACAACATCAACAAATTGTCTAAATTCATGGCAAAAAATTGTTTGATTTA
The DNA here is from genome assembly GCA_937884735.1 of uncultured Pleurocapsa sp. Classification (GTDB taxonomy): domain Bacteria; phylum Cyanobacteriota; class Cyanobacteriia; order Cyanobacteriales; family Xenococcaceae; genus Waterburya. The sequence goes on along the minus strand of CAKZYI010000131.1, from coordinate 8,837 downwards.
ATTGAACTGCGTAAATTTTATTGACCTAGCTAATAAATTAAAATTGCTCAATAATGAATACTTTTTAACCTTATGCTTGCGGTATCATTGAAGATTTCCCAACCTCAACCAATCAATTAGTACGTAACATCAGTAAGTAAGTAACGTGAGCGTTCGACAAAGAAAATTTATAATCTTAGAAAGAAACAAGAAAAGCTCACGTTGTTTAAAAAAGCTATGGTTTTTATATCAGGCGCAGTTTAACTTGATATAAATTGCTTTGGACTATAAAAAATTCATAGTCCTGTTTGTGCATGAAAAAATGCCGTTAGTTTAATTAATAACAATAACCTTACTAGTATTAACACCGCGAATAAGAGTGTATTCAATACCAATTCTTTTCGCCATTCCAATCAAATATCCCTTACGATATTCTGGACTTGACCACTGATAGGCAATAGGTTCAAAGTTATTTTCTCCATCTAATTTGCCATCAGTAAAATCGTCAGTAAAGTTGTTGTCAATTTCTTGTGCTAATATTCCTGAGTCACTTTTGGGCGAACAATCAAGCTCTTGTATGGAAACTTCTAAATTGCTCTGAGATTTAAAAGAAGAATTTACTTTTTCAAGTTCTAAATCGTCAGTAACTACAGTATCAAGTGGGCAAGTCAATAAATTCATAGCAAATATTCTCTTTATAAGATTTAGATAGATCTGAAGTAAATATGCTTATTTTTGCTTTAAGCAACTATTTAAATATGTTTTACACTTTTGATAGACATAGACTTTGCTGGCTATAAATCCGTAGCGATAGTCTGCGCTAAATAATTGATCTGCTTTAGGATTCAGTTCATATTGTCTGCCAACTTCACCGTCTGAAAAGCTAGTACCGCGACTGTAGTTAACCTCCAGCTTTAATCTAATAGCTTCAGCGACTGAAATATTGAGCAAGTTTATTGATGTATTCATAGTCAGGCAACAAAGTAAAAATTAGTCGATAATTACTTAGAAAGTTTTTCAAAAATCTATCGATAAAGTTTTGTGAGCAATTTATTTACAGGTAATCTTTGGAGATTGTCTTCAATAACAATTTTGTTTTTATTATCTGCTGTCACTACGGCTGATTTATAACGATCTTCCGTATGGTCAAAGTCAATTCCTTTGTGTTTGTCTAAGCAAACAAGTCTTAACAAGTTTTCCTGCTTCACAAGTTCTTTATCTCAACTTCATAAGAACTTTATAACAGTAAAAATTCTAAATGCCCAGTGAAAATACGCAAATTGTCGCTAAAAAAAAGAGAATTTATTCTAGTATATCTGTGAAACCACTTAAATATAAGGAGATCCGCTGTTGGAAACAGCAAGTAAAAAAATAAAGCTTAAATCAAGATAATCCGTAATTTAAGCTTTATCACTCAATATATTTAACTGTTTATTTAAAAAAGCAGGTCGAACCGTGCTAGATATTCAAGCTAAGTTGAAGATAGTCAAAAGCAACGGAAGATGAATTTGGTTGATGTTGATGGAGTTGATTTGGTTCTCCAGTCCAAAAAAGAGAATTGCCTGGACGAGATCGATCTATGTTCAACCAATGGCTAAAGACTTGGTTTCGTCGATCTTCAGTCGGCAGTATTTGATATACTCGGACTCTTTTTTTGTTGATACTTTCATATCTTTTACACTTAATTTTGCAGCCAATTTTATTTAACAGACGACTAACAATAGTAATTGGACTATAGTTTTTGGCAATACTAAGGTTGAGGATAGTTTTTATTTCGCGACGATTATTATGAGCGATCGCAGCTAAAGACTGTAAGTCTTCATCGGTGTTGCGAAGTTCTCTGGATAAATCTTGTAACAACACGGGAATCCCCATTATTTCTAAAGTTCCCACGATTGCTCCCAATTGAGAACTGTTAAAGTCGGGCAAAAACAAACTGCCATTGCCTTGTTCAATTAGTTTATGGGCAACCTTGGTGTCGCGATCTGCTAAATAAGAACGTCCAACAGAAAGGAAGTAATGCAGTCTGATTTTTTGATACCATCCTTCATCATCTAAAGATACGAGTTCGGGGGTAATAGGTAAATGGTAGCGTTCTTGTAATTCATATTTGCGGAGTTTACGGCGATCGCTAATAGATTTGATAAGCTGTTTTTTTAAAATTTTGTACTGTCGATCCTTTAGACTAGGGGAATTGGCGATCGCTCCGCATTCTGCTTGATAATTTTGGGTGCTAATTTCTGTAATTGCGGCAACTAAACTATTATCAGCCTTGGATTCTGGCTTAATTGGCGGCTGTTTAAATTTGGCTGCATCAATAATTTGATGACCTTCGGCTTTGAGTCCAGATAAAACAGAGTTACGATAATTAATCGCTCCTGCATTAAATCGTACCGCCATTTTTGCCCAACATAATAAGGATTCTGCTTGAAAATCTGTATCTAAATCGTCAAGTTCGGCAAAATCAGACTGTTGCAACAAACGAATATTTAACTGAGTATAACGCTGGTTAGAGCTTAATAAAGCAGGAATAGAAGTCGAACCGTTACCAATTTTATTAAAGCTATAGGTAGCACACCAGAGATGCCGAGGAACGTTTTGTCTGAGGCGAGATAAAGTTTGTCGGACGGCATTTTCAGCTTGAATTCCTTGAGCGATCGCCCAAACGGAGGTAAAGTGATCTTTTAAATCAATGGATACACCTGTTTCAATTGAAGGGCTGGCAACAACAACATCATATTGCCATAATATTTCTTCTAACCGAGCAATGCAGCCATAGGCGGAATGGTTTGAGTCTGCCAAAGATTCGGAATCAATACGTAAAATCTTTTTGGTAGGAAATTTTTGTTGTAAATATGCTTCTAAAGTTTGAGTACTCCATTTACTTGTCAGTTTTTGTGCTGAAAGACAGATAAATGGTTTTCCGCCTTGCTGAATATGGTTAGTTAAATTGCTGACTAATTTTTTAGGACTTTTTCCTTCGTAGTTGTATACCTGCCAAGATGCATGGCGATCACTTTTCCAGGTATTTTGGACAATAAAAGGCTGTATTTCCATGCCTGATAAAGAAATCAAATAATCTAAAGCAATATTACTCAAGTCGGCATCTGCTACATATACCTGTCCTTTTCCAGCCAATATATTCTGCATCAGCGTTTTAAAGCATTTTAGTATCTCTACCCGACGCTCTTTACAAGTATTAGAATTTAGAGTGTGCCACAGCACTTGCTCTACTTCATCAATAACAATCAGACTATTTAACCAATCTTGGGGGTTAAATTTTGCTTGAGAATTGCCATGCAAAGAATCAATACAAAGACCATAACCAGAGATCTTATTCAACTGACTTGTTTGAGTGACATATTGTAAGCCAAATCGTTGGCACAGCTCCTTTACCAACTGTACTCGATGTCCAATAACTAATACTTTTTGTCCACGAGCGATCGCTTTTTTTACTATTTTAGAAAGAGCCTTGGTTTTTCCTGTACCTTTGGGGGATTTGATTCCAATTAATTTTGTTGTCGAAGTAATGTCCAACTCTGGCAAATAGCGACTATTAACTTCGATGCCTGTAGAGTAAGTCAAATTTGTCCAAGATTTTGCTTTCCAAGTTTCTAAATCTAAAGCATCTTCATAGGCTTGAATAAAGCATTCTTGACCTTGATTAATAATCAGATCGTCTACCCCTTTACCCAAACTAGATTTCCAGGTGACTACTTTTACTTTACAGCCCGCTTTTTGTAGTAAATAACCAGTCTTTTTGATTGCTGCATTAACTGCCTTGATTGTTTTAGGCTTAGAATCTCGGTCAAAAACAAGATATACTAGCCTTCCTGGTGTAGCAAGCCTTCCCAACTGTGGAATCAAATGAGACTTTCCAATACGTTTGCCTTGACTATCCTTGGGAGTACGATAACCATTATTAATTCCTGGCAATGCCACTGTGCTGTAACCCGCAGACAATAATGCACCAGCTTTTTTGGCACCTTCAGTAATACAAAGAGGCACTTGAGGGCGATCGATTAACCATTGCCAAAAACCAAGATCGCTACTTTGAGGTTTTATATCTTCATCTGCGATTTCCAAACCCGATCGCTTTGCTATGTTTTGCCACAAATTTAAAGGAACTTTGAGCGCAAACAAGCCTGTAGCAGTTTTGGGAGGATGTTCGTATTTTATGATCTTATTAGAGTTATTACGGGGACTATTTGGTTTAAAACAGCCCCAAATATCTTCTTCTCCGCTTAAAACATCTATTCCCGAGCACCACCAACCACCAGCATCAGTATGAGCGTAACGTTGCAGAAATCCTTCACTAACTCTGCCATCATTACGCCTAGGAATAGAATTTGAATAGAGTAAATATTCAGCTGGAGAAGCCCCCTCAAGAGGAACTACGTTTAAATTAGTTAACTCCTCGTTTACTCCACTCGCTTTCCATTCCCTTAAATGATCCATCGTTACTAATTCCTTGCTCTCTGAGAATCAGTATCATACCACCATATATAGCGTATAAATTAAAAAAGCATGTAAATTTACGCTATATGTGGCTTTTATTTTATACCAGCATATTATCAATTTATGACGAAGGGTAGTCGTTTAGGGTGTGTGTGAGTAAGAATCTGGATAACAGCACGTTTTACCTGCACCAAAAGATTCTAGATAGATTAAAAATTGTGAAACCATATCATCAGATTACGATTGAAGATTGTAATGAACCGTTAATTCCAATACCTTTAGAAAATTTTTCGGTAGAATTGCCCCATCCCTACGTAAAATTGGGAGCAGAATATAACAATCAATCACCCTATTGTTTGCGCCAGGGAGTTGTCAAAGCTTTACTCGAAGCACAATTTTTGCTAGAAAAACGCTATCCAGAATGGAAAATTAAAATCTATGATGCCTATCGTCCTGTAGGTGTACAGCAGTTTATGGTCAACCATACCTACAATTCTCTGCTAAAAAGCCACAATTTTCAAGAGCAACAGTTATCGGCACAACAACGTCAAGACTTGTGGACTAGAGTTTATCAGTTATGGGCAGCACCTAGTCTAGACCCTACCATGCCACCACCCCATAGCACTGGAGCAGCAGTAGATGTAACTATTGTTAACGATCTTGGAGAAGCTTTGGATATGGGAGGAGAAATTGACGAACTTCATGAGAGATCCCATCCTGACTATTATGTAAGCGATCAAGATGATGACAATCAACAGTATCAGTTTAATCGTCAATTACTCAACCGAATTATGATAAATGCTGGTTTTTGTAGGCATCCAGGGGAATGGTGGCATTTTTCTTTGGGAGACCAAATGTGGGTATGGTTGTACAATCAAAATAACTCAGCTGATGAAACAATTAAAACTGCTCGCTATGGCAGAGTATAATGTTTTTGTTAAAGTAAAGGCTGAATAAGTAAAATTCAAGTAATATCTAAATATATCAGCCTGTATAAATATATTGGCTTTGGTAGTGGGCGCGTGGCTCAGGGGATAGAGCAACAGATTCCGGTTCTGTAGGTCGGTGGTTCAAATCCACCCGCGCTCGTAAAATTGCACATTGATTGTACATTAAAGCTTTATTTGTCAGATTTAGAGAATTAGTGTCACAAAATTAATGTATGGGTAGTTTGTTAAGATGCAATTTGATGAATACTTAAAAGAGCGCATTCCCAAACTAATCGCGGTTGTACATAACTCAAGAGACATCTGCGAGTATTTTCCCACTGTTCCATGAGTTTAACTTGTGACGTTTTTTGCCAATAATAATATTGCAGATAATCAACCAACCAAAGCTGAGTTTGTCCATCTAGCTCCTTGGTAATAGTTTGAGCCAGTTGGATTGCGTCTAAGGGCTTAGGGATAGACTGCTTTAGCTGTTGCAGTAAGTCATTAGGAATAGATTGTAGTTGATGCCAAGCTGCGATCGCTTTTCCTGGACTTCCTTGAGCGATCGCCATTAGTTCGGGATATTCTAAGATATCTTCATAACCATTTTTGCTCAGTACTGTTTTTAAATCGACAGCAGACAAATTATAAAATTGAATCCGCTGGCATCTAGATACCAAAGTTGTGAGCAGGGAATCAGCATCAGGAGCAATCAAAATTAGAGTAGCATTACCAGGCTCTTCTAAAGTTTTTAGTAGAGCGTTGGCAGGTGATTCTGCCATGGTTTGAGCGTCTTCAATAACTACAATTTTTCGCCTTGCTTCTAATACAGGACGATTGAGAAATTGAGTAATCTTGCGAATCTGCTCAATTCTGATTTTAGGGGGAGTTTTATATTTCAAACCCGTTTCAGCAGCCTGAGATGCTGTATATAGTTCTCCTTTACTAAGATAAGTAGGCTCTACCCACAGCAAATCGGGATGATTTCCCGTAGCTAGTTTTTTCTCAATTAGGGGATATCTTTCTGGAGACAAACCAAAGGTGAGCAAGAGTTTAGTAAAACTTTTAGCTGCAAGATTTTTTCCGATACCTGATGAGCCAAAAAATAGATAAGCAGGTGCAACACGCTCTTTTTTTACGGCTTGCTGTAGTAATTCGATCGCTTTATCTTGACCGAGCAAATCATTAAACATTAATTTATCAAAAATTATTGATTAAATATTTTATTGTAGTTGGGCTGCCTTATCTATTTTGCTGTGGTGTTGGCTGGCATAATTTTTAAAGACTTGAGCATCTCATCTTCAACAATTTCCACAAAATCATTATATTGATCTAGCTTGGCTTTATAGGTAACGGTATAAATGCGATCGCCTTTTAATGTCCAGATTTGCAGATACTTTTGTTCGATATTATTGCTGGGATTAGCAGCCGTATAAATAATTTTATGACCATCTCCAGCCCCAAACTTAATTGGGCGAGAATCAACAATTTTGGCTTGAGGTAGTTTAGTTACTTGATAAACAGCATTGGTTGTATGACTGTCTAAGGAAGTATTGCTCGATTCGCTAACTTGAATTTTAACTTCAGGAATAATCAAGTAGGATTGATTCTCCTGGGGAAAAAATTTAGCGATCGCATTTTCACTTAACTCAGATTCATTTAGCTTCCAATCGAAGGGATATTTCATCTCAATCCCATGTTCGGCATTACGATAAAGAAAAGGAAACCGATCTTTTTCTGTTTCATAATAGCCAGTAGTCTCTGGTGTCTTATTTAAAGAGGTTTCTAGCTGCCAATAATAATATCCAGCCCCCGAAATACCTAATAATAAAACAACCGTACCAATTATGGTTTTTAAGTCTAGCAATTTCCTACCTAATTTAAGAGTTCTAACTGTTTTTAAAGCCTCACTAGCAGATGTATAGCGTTGGTTTAAGTCGGGTGAAACCATACGGTCTAAAACTTTAGCCAATTTATCATCTACTGGGACAAAACCCTTCCATTGAACTACCTCCGTATCATGAGTCAAAGGAATATCTTTGGGTTCTACCCCTGTTAAAGCATAAATCCCAATCATTCCTACCCCATAAACATCACTGGCAAGCCGAGGCTTGATACTTTTCTGTTCGGGAGAAATATAACCTTCTGTCCCGATAGGTACAGTAAGTTGGGTTCTTCCTTCAGCATTTGCCATTTGATTATTCAGCTTTTTAACCGAACCAAAATCAATGAGCATTAATTTGCCGTCAGACTTACGCCTAATGATATTCGATGGTTTTATATCTTGGTGAATTACCTTTTCTCTGTGAGCCACCTCAACAATTTCTAGAATTTCCTTTAATAGCTCTGCTGTTTCATCTGCGCTCCATTGCCGATTAGACCCTAATTCTTGAGCTAAATCTGTTCCATCAATAAATTGATGGACTAAATAGAATTTATCTCCTTCATTAAAATGACCCAAAAGTACGGGAATGCGATCGGACTTACCTAATATTTTGAGAATTTTGATTTCTCTGGCAAATAAATATTTTGCCTTACGCAAACTAAGCTTATCCTTTGCTTTTGGCTCAAATGCTTTAATTACACACTGAGGATCTTCTTTTCCTTGATTGTCTTGTGCCAAGTAAGTTTGACCGTATTTACCCGTTCCCAAAAGGCTAATGACACAATAGCGTTTATTAAGAGTTTCTCCAATCATCTTATTTCATTGCTATGAAGCAAGTTTTCTCATGTTTTAGTTGATTAACCTAAACCAATACGATCAGCCAAACTAGAACTTAAAGGAATTAGAGTAGCCAATGCCAAAAACAACGACAATAAACCCCATGCTGCCCTGCTATCATCTGGTTCGGTCAGCTCATTTTGTACGGGACGTTCTAGATCTCGCTGTAAAAATAGAATCAACACTGCCCAATATAAAGGTATAGGATTGGCAGGATTAAATAAAGATACTATGCTCTTAATAATCAAGGTCGCCAAAGTTGCGCGTCGGCCAGTTTTACGTCCATATATTGCGTGGACAATTCTACCCCCGTCTAGTTTTCCAGCAGGTAATAAATTAAGAGCGGTAATGACTAACCCTAGCCAACCGACAACAACTAAGGGGTTGATATCTACCACTGCTGCTTCTAGAGCAGATCCCAACACTACTTTTGCCAAAGTTCCGACCAAAACAGATGCCCGAAAAAACTCAGTAGGCAACTGAAACATGCTTCCTGGGTGAGATAAGGTCAAACCCGTAACTAGCAGTATGAGAGAAATCGCTCCTGCCAAAGCAGGGCCTGCTAAGGCAATATCGAAGAGGGAGGTACGGTTGGGTAACAATGATTCAAACCGAGTGAATGCGACAAAAGAGCCGATTTGCCAGGTTGGTAAAAAGAAAGGAATACTTAAGCGAATCTTATAACGATTGGCAATTAGGCGATGACCAATTTCATGGGCAATTAATACCGCCCACAACCCCAAGCTAAT
>CAKZYI010000130.1 GCA_937884735.1 uncultured Pleurocapsa sp. | reverse complement strand
CGTTATAAAATCTGACGGTGATGTTTGAGATTGAGAAATGCTTTTATCCAGCAATTCAATGGCATCAGCTATTTCACCAGTGAATGTAAATTGTTCGGAGGTAGCATCGTAACCTACTGGCAGGTCTAGTATCTGTACTAACAATCTCTTCTCTAATTCCGTAGAAAGTTGAGTGTAGGTATTTTGAATTGTATGTCTTCCAGCGTCGCTAAGATTGTCATTATTCCAATCGCGACCGACAAATTTTTCGATAAATTCCAGTTCTAGATCGAAGCTATTACTATTGTCTGTCTTTTCAATACCAGCCCAACGCATTAGAATGGGTCGCATCAATTCGCCAGCAGTAGAAATATTTCCTGGGTTAATATGTTCGACTAAAGATAGTAATTGTGAATCCTTTGCCATGGCAATGCTTAAATCTGGCAGGTTTCCATAGCCTCTGATGTTAGGCAGATTGATAATTTGTTCGGTGATGACAATAGGGTCATTAAAAGTAGAGTTGTGATCGTAGTAAGCATCAAACTGATCGATGTTCAACAAAATGCTAGCTGCTTCCTGTTGTGTACCATCAGCTAATTCAAAACTGGCACTTCCATTGATCAAAATCTAGCTGGGCAAATAAACTAATTTTTGAGTATGCGTTTGCCCTGGGGGACAAGGGGACAAGGAGAAAAGTCTATCTTTTATTCCATTAATTTTAAATAACTTATACCAACAGGATTTAGTTTAAGATGAGATTTGTCTGAGAATTAAGCTACTTTTTGTTTATATAAAGCTCAGAAGGACTTCGCATAGCTACCCGATGATAACGATCGAGTTGAAATTAACACGATTACGATTATCAAAAGGACAAAAGCAATGAGCGATAACAATACAGTAAGATTCGATGATATTGATGTTTCCGTAAATGTTAACTTAGCAGAAGACATTGCTATTAGAGAAACTGGGTTTGATACAAATATTGAAGACCTAGATTTAATCAACCCCAACGAAGGTATTTCTTCATCAGAAATTTTAGCCGAAGGGGTTGCGGGCAATCTTTATTACAATTTCCACACCAGCGACTTTGGCGGTGGAGAAGTCCGAGGTCAACTAGAATTGCTAGAAGATCGTCGTGATACTCACGGTGTGGGGGAAGTAGTTTTTGTTAGCGACTTAAATGGGGAACAGGAAGTACAGGCTGAACCCGTAGACACCGATGCCAATGGAACAGCCACCACAACCTTTACTGTAGCGGCAGATGGTTCGATTGATTATAGCGTCGATTTATCTTTGGCTGGACTCAATCAAGCAGACTTGTTACCTGTAAATATTGGTAATGGCACTCTTAGCCCAATTCATTTACATAATGCTCCTGCGGGAGAAAATGGTTCTGTGGTAGTAGATGTGTTTACCGATGCAGGAAGCGAAGGAATTTCGCCAACTATAGAGAATTTTGAGATAGCAGACATCATAAATGTTGTGGGTTCTAACGATGGTGATGTGATTATTGGAGATGCTAACAATAACTCTCTCCAAGGTTTAGATGGTAATGACACCATTGACGGTGGTGGTGGTGTAGATACCCTCGATGGGGGAGAAGGAAGCGATACTAATTCTTTCGCCACTATTGGCGCACCAGTCATAGCAGATTTGGCTACTGGAAGTGCATCCTATCAGCCCAATGAAAATACCGTATTTGAAAACTTTTCCAACTTTGAAAATCTAGAAGGTTCGCTGCAAAACGACCAATTATTTGGTGATAGTGGCAATAATGTCCTGTATGGTAACGATGGCAACGATCTTTTGGTTGGTGGTGCTGGAGGCGATCTCTTACAGGGAGGACTCGGTGACGATATTTTACGCGGTGGCGGAGGCAATGATGTTACCGATGGAGGCGAAGGAGTTGATACTGCCGATTTCCAGGATATCGGAGTGGGTGTAACTGCTAATTTGGGAGCAGAAAATGCTTTATATGTGGCAAATAATAATGTTGTTCAAGATCAATTGATCGGTATCGAAAACCTTACAGGTTCTGTTCATAACGATATTTTAGTGGGCGATGATGGCAACAACCTACTAGCTGGTAATCAAGGAAACGACACCTTAGCTGGTGGTGCGGGAGACGATATTATTCGGGGTGATGAAATTGGTTCGGGTACAGCAATTCGAGTCACGGTTACCAATACTGCGGAAGAAGGAGGAACTTTCTTTACTCCTGTATGGTTTGGTTTTCATAATGGAGAGACTTTTGGTTTAGAACGCATTACAGAAGATGGTTCTATAGAAGGAATTGCTGCGGAATTTAATGCTCAGGTGGGAAACCATGGTATTGATGCTACGGTTCTAGCGAATGGTGGAGTACCGCGAAACTTCGATCCAGGGGAAAGTGCTTCTTTTACTTTGGACGTAGATCCCAATGAAGTTGGTCAGGGCTTCTTTACCTGGGGAACAATGCTCCTTCCTTCTAACGATGCCTTCTTCGCTGTTCCTGACGATGCTCTAGCCGATCCTATATTTGACCAACACGGTAACTTTATTGGGCCTTTAACGATTGAAAGGCGGGGCAGTGATATTCTTGATGCAGGAACAGAAGTCAACACAGAAGAAGACGCGGCATTTATCAACCAAACTGCCAGGGATACTGGGATTGATGAAAATGGTGTAGTTACTTCTCACCCTGGTTTTAACGGATCTGTCGGCAATCCTGATGGAACTCCTGTCAATATTCTGGGAGGACAAACTGCATCTGGAGCAATAATCGATCCCTTGGTGGGAGATTTTACTGCTGATGATGATGTGTTGCTAAGAATTGAAATCGAGCAAGTATCTGTAGCTTCTGGTGGCGACGATCTACTCAATGGTGGTGCGGGCAACGATATCTTAACTGGTGGCGGCGGTGCTGATATCTTTAGCTTTAGTGCTGGTAGTGGTGTTGATATTATTACAGACTTTGAACACAGCGATCGCCTTGACCTGAGTGCTTTCTTTAGCGATTCTCACGCAGCTTTGGGTGCAGCTACCCAAGATAATCATAATACTTTGATTGATTTGGGCGGTGGTGACTCTCTCACTCTAGAAAACTTTGCTGCAAGCGATTTGACTGTAGATAATTTCACCTTTGCTTAAGCTAGCAAAATTAATTAATACAGACTAAATAAAAGGTTAGAAGTTTTCACTTTTAACCTTTTATTATTGACTATAGGGTCATTCAAGTTGATACAGTTAAAGTTGGTTTTCTTCAGGCGAGGGATTAAATTTAGTTTAGTTTAATTCAGTATTTTGATTTCGCTGTACCTACATTCGATATTATTTTGATGGTACAAAGTTCGAGCAGGAGAATCTGAATTAATGACTATGCAAATTTTAATGGTGGAAGATGAAGTAGAAGTTGCCAAAGCAGTAAAAACCGAATTGGATTATGAAGGATATGAGGTAAGTTTAGCCCATGATGGCTTAACTGGTTTGACCATCGCTAGAGAGTCAGAGTTCGATTTAATTCTTCTAGACTGGATGCTTCCTGGAATGACGGGAGTAGAAATATGCCGTCGTTTGCGCCAAACAGCAAACACTGTACCAATTATATTCATCACCGCCCAAGATGAAATTAGCGATCGCGTCAATGGTTTAGATTCTGGTGCTAATGATTATTTGGTGAAGCCTTTTAGCATTGATGAATTGCTTGCTAGAGTGCGTTCTGCCCTCCGTCGCGCCAAACAGAATAACCAAAGCAAAAGCAAAAATATACTCAAACTTGCCGATCTTCGGCTAAATCTTTTGACTAGAGAGGTTTGTCGCGGCGATCGCAAAATTGAATTGACCACAAAGGAATTTAATATTCTGCAATATTTAATTGCTAACTCTGGACAAGTACTATCTCGACAACAAATTTTAGACCGAGTTTGGGACAGGGATTTTATGGCAAGTGATTGTGGAACAAGCCAAAGGAATCGTATTGTAGAAGTCCATATTCGTCATCTTAGACAAAAATTAGAAGCCAAACAAGAATCAAGATTGATTCAGACTGTAAGAGGAATTGGCTATGTGCTGCGAGAAGAATAGCTCAACATGACCCGCGTATCGGTAAACTAGTAAATATGCTGAGGGCTTAAGGCTTCAAGTTCAAAGCCGATCCAAAATAGTAGTTTATCGATATATATGAGCAATATAGTTTGGGAATTAGATTTTTATTCGCGCCCAGTTTTGGACGAAAATAACAAAAAATTGTGGGAGGTTTTAATTTGCGAAAGTCCCAACGATATAGAAAGATCGCCTGATACTTTATTTAAGTATTCTCAATATTGTTCCAGCAGTAGCGTGAATTCTCTTTGGCTAAAAGAAGCTATTGAAAAAGCGATCGCCGAAGCTAATACATCGCCCAAAAAAATCCGCTTCTTTCGTCGTCAAATGAACAATATGATTGTTAAAGCCTGCGAGGAGATTGGTATTACTCCCTTACCCAGTCGTCGCACCTATGCTTTGAATCAGTGGATTGAAGAAAGAATTCAAGATTTTTATCCCCAGGAAGAAGGATACGATCTCAAAACGGCTCAAACTGCTTCGGTACAGTATCCACCTCTAAATCCGATTCCCTTACCCGATGCGGTAAAAGGCGATCGTGGAGATAAATGGACTCTGGTAAGTCTTCCTGCGTCTGCATTTGATGAGATGAAAGAATGGGATATTGCTTTTGAAGAGTCTTTTTCTTTGTCTTTGGTAGATACTACGCCAGAAACTATTATTCCTGGTTTGATTGTTTATTCTCCCCGTGCTACGCCCCTTGCTGCTTGGATGTCAGGCTTAGAAATGGGTTATCTTTTATCAGAAAAATCGGCAAAGCCACAGCTACGTCTAGAAACAGGCTTGAGCGATAGTTGGACTTTGGTCAATCTGACTAGTAAAGATATGCTAGAAGAAGCCGAAAAGTTTGAAACAGCCAAAGAAAAAGCCAATGGAGTACACTTTTTAGCCGTTCAAACTGACCCAGACTCAGAATCTTTTGCAGGTTTTTGGTTACTCAAAGAATAATGAATCAAAAATCTTTTGCAGTTGCTATCCAAGAATTGGTTAAAAGCGATCGCGATTTGGCTAAAATTGTTAGTAGTTTGGGAAATCCTCCCCAATGGCAAAGAAAGCCAGGTTTTCCTACTTTAATTCGGATAATTCTCGAACAACAGGTGTCTTTGGCTTCGGCGAAAGCTACCTTTGAGCGTCTTATTGATGCTGTTGAAGAACTAACTCCTCAAAGCTTTTTGCGTCTTGATGATGCTAAATTAAAATCCCTAGGGTTTAGTCGGCAAAAAACTCGCTATGGTAGGGAGCTGGCTCAAGCTATTGTCGACCGCCGTTTGCATCTAGATAATCTAGAACAATTGGACAATGACCAAATTAGAAAACAGCTAACCAGCATTAAAGGTATTGGTGATTGGACAGTAGATATGTATCTGATGATGGCACTACAGCGTCAAGATGTATTTCCTAGTAAAGATCTCGCTGTGGCTGTAGCAGTCAAGGAAATCAAAAATCTATCTACTCGTCCGCAAAAAGCAGAATTGGAATCTATCGCCCAATCTTGGCAACCCTACAGAGCGATCGCAACTCAAATTCTTTGGCACTATTATCTTAATACTCCTCGCATTAAATAATTAACTGACGTTGTGCAGTATGGTCATATTTTTATAGAAACCATTTTACAAGTAGCAAGTAGCAAGTTTTATCTTGCACCTTCAGTAAGAAAAGGGGCTATGCCCCCATGCATTCAATTATTGATAATTGTTACTAGTGCTTAACATCAGTAATTAAAAGACTTAGGGACTTAGAAGCTCGATACTTAACATTAGTACATATAAGAGTAAAAAAAGCTAAACTAGTTATTCAACAGTTTGTTTCTGACTCCTACATCCCTTTAAAATATGTCTTTTCATTTTTCGTCTTGGTCGATCAAAAATCCTGTACCGACCATTGTTACTTTTTTGATTCTAGGGATAGTTGGCATAACTTCTTTTATGACATTGGGAATAGATAGCGAGCCAAATATTGATGTGCCTATTGTTATTGTTAGTGCGAGTCAACGGGGTGTTAGCCCCACAGAATTGGAGAATCAGGTAACAAGAAAGATTGAGGATGCAGTCGCCAATTTAGATGGCATTGACGATATTAGCTCCACTATTACCGATGGTAGCTCTCGAACGGTAATTAACTTTGATTTGGGAGTAGATAGCGATCGCGCTATTAATGAAGTGCGTAATGCAGTCTCTCAAATTCGTCCCGATCTGCCCCAGGATCTTGATGAACCCAACGTTAATAAGCTTCGATTTACGGGGGGTATAGTAGTTACCTATGCTGTAGCTTCTGACAAGCGTTCGGTAGAAGATATTAGCAACACAGTAGATCGAACAATTATTCCCGAACTTTTGAATGTAAAAGGCGTAGGAGATGTTGAGAGGTTGGGAGGATTGGATCGAGAAGTCAGGGTTAATCTAGATCCCGAACGACTACAGGCTTATGGCTTAACCGCTACGGATATAGATAGCCAGATAGCCCAGTTTAATCTCAATTTATCGGGTGGGCGATCGGAAGTTGGGGGGAGAGAGCAAAGTGTACGTACTTTGTGTAGTGCAAAGACAGTCAGGGAGTTAAGAGATTTTCCCATTGAATTAAATAATGGTGATACTGTTCCTCTCTCTAATTTTGGGGAAGTACTAGACGACTTTGAAGAATCGAGGCAAAAAGCTTTTCTCAATGGCAACCCTGTAGTTAGTTTTGCCGTTAAAAGAAGCTCTGGTAGTACTTTAGTTACTGTCGAAGAAGGAGCTACCAAAGCGATCGCCCAATTAAAAGAAACTCTACCAGAAGATATTAAGTTAGAAAAAATATTCACCCGCGCCGATCGTATCAGAGCTTCATTTCGCGGGACGATTAATTCTTTGGTGTTGGGCTGTTTGCTAACGGTATTAACTGTAGGTATATTTCTTCGTGACTGGCGAGTTACCCTAATTACCGCCACTGCATTACCTCTATCGATTATTCCTACCTTTTGGGTAATGAAAACCCTAGGCTATACCCTTAACAGCATGAGTTTGTTGGCGTTAGCTCTGGCGGTAGGTAATTTGGTAGATGATGCGATTTGTATGATCGAAAATATTGATCGCCATTTACAGATGAAGAAAAAACCTTTTAAAGCCGCCTTAGATGCAGCTAGAGAGATTGGTTTAGCTGTGGTGGCAACTACCGCAACTATTGTGGCAGTATTTATTCCCGTGGCATTTATGGGGGGGGTTCCTGGGCAATATTTTCAGCCATTTGGAGTCACCGTGGCGGTATCTACAATGTTTTCTACCTTGGTAGCCTGTACTGTCACGCCAATGCTCAGTGCGTATTTACTTAAGTCTAAAAAGCAGTCTTTTCAATATCCTCGATTTAGAGCTTTTAATGGGGTAAGTTATGATATTGCTCCTAAAAATCAGGGGCAAATAACCAGGTTAGCTATGGATACACCTGAAAACACTTCTTCCCAAGATTTTGAGATTAATGCTAGTGGTAAACTACAGCCCTATCGCTTCTTACTCAATCTGGCTTTGAGAAATCGCATCACCACTTTAATTTTGGCTACGGCTTTCTTTTTTGGTAGCTTACAGCTAGTGCCATATATTCCCAAGGGTTTGTTTAGTAGTGGAGATACGGGCTTGAGTACAATTCAGGTGGAGTTACCCCCTGGATCTAAATTGGATGATACCGAAGAAGTAATTAGGCGGTTGGATAAAGTATTGCGCCAACAGCCAGCAGTAGACAAAGTACTATCTCAGGTAGGGGAAGAAGGTAATATCAACCAAGGATTAATAACCGTAAAACTTACCCCAAAAAGCGATCGCGATTTATCCCAACAGGAGTTTCAAGAGCAAATGCGCTCGGAGTTTGTCAAAATTCCTGGCACAAGAATTAGCTTTCAAAGTCAAGGGGCAGGGGGTAGTGGCAAAGACGTTTCTTTGATTTTACGGAGTAACAACCCAGATGTGTTGGTGGAGACGGCTAGCAATCTTGAAAAGCAAATTAGAGGCATACCAGGGTTAGTAGAAGTTACCACCAGCGCTAGTTTGGTCAAGCCTGAAATTATTATTGAACCAGATCCCCAAAGAGCAGCAGATCTAGGGGTTTCCGTACAGGCGATCGCCAATACTGCTTCCTTAGCTTCTATTGGAAATAGTGATTTTAATCTAGCTAAGTTTAATCTAAGCGATCGTCAGATACCTATTCGAGTCCAAATCAACCCCGAAAAGCGTCAAAGTATTGAAACCCTCAAAAACCTCCGTATACCTAGCCGCAATGGTTCATTAGTTCCGCTAAAAGCTGTTGCAACCATTCGTTTGGGCAGCAGCCCCGCAACCATAGAAAGATTCAATCGTAACCGTCAAGTAACGGTGGAAGGAAATTTACAGGGATTAGCTTTGGGAGATGCGATCGCTAAAATTAGAGCCTTACCCGCCATGCAATCTTTACCACCAGAAGTAAAGGAAGAGCCTTCAGGAGATGCCGAAATCATGCGAGATATCTTTGCTCGTTTTGGTAGTGCATTAGGGCTGGCTATATTGTGTATTTATGCCATTTTGGTGTTGCTGTACAACAATTTTCTTTATCCTTTGGCAATTTTAGTCGCATTGCCCTTATCTATAGGAGGGGCGTTATTAGGATTATTGATTACCCAAAAAGAGTTAGGCTTGTTTGCTTTGATTGGGATTGTTTTATTAATGGGACTAGTAACCAAAAATGCTATCTTACTGGTTGACTTTGCTTTGGCAGGACTAAAAGAAGGAAAACCTCAAAGAAAAGCCGTAATTGCTGCGGGAGTATCTCGTTTACGCCCAATTATGATGACTTCTATCTCTACTATTGCAGGAATGATGCCCATTGCTTTGGCATTTGGTGCAGATGGAGAAGTCCGTAGCCCCATGGCGATCGCTGTAATTGGCGGTTTTACGACATCTACTCTTTTAACCTTAGTAGTTGTCCCTGTACTCTTCACCTACGTAGATGGCTTTATTCAGTGGATAGGAAAATATCTTAATTCTAATCGTCAAGAGGAGTCTTATAAGAAATTGGGAGCAACAAGTAAATAACGTTAGTTCGGGTTAACAGGATTAGTTTATTAATGTAGCCATTAGCCATTAGCAACGAACTCTGTTCGTTCCAGAGCAAAGCTCTGGGCGCAGCAAAGCTGTCGCGCCATTAGCTTTTAAGATATTATTCAATCCTCTAAATCTAAAAACTACCTTATTTAAGGGAGTTTTTGAGTTGTTTGTGTAGTAAGACTTTGAGCTTCTACGCGAACTGAGGTCAAGTAACTAATCTTAACCAAAACAGCCTTAAAACCATACCTTGGGATAGATGACTTTTGTTTTC
>CAKZYI010000129.1 GCA_937884735.1 uncultured Pleurocapsa sp. | reverse complement strand
ACTGATATATGTGCGCGTAGCGATATCTCTTGGGATTGATGGCTATTAGTTATCAATTTTGTTTGGAGGTAAATAGAGCAAATTTCTCGACAAAAGATACAACGGCGAATACTGCCAAAATAATAACCACAGCCACTACATACAGAAATCTTTGCATCAAAGCAAATTTTACTGCCACGTCATCTAGTACATCGAATAATCCGAGTAACCCAATCCAGCTAAATTCCATGAATCCTAAGTTTGCAGGAGTAAAGCTCAATAGCATTGCCAACTGCACAATAGGAGATATAAAAGCGATTGCCCAAAGTTTGATCTTAAACCCTCCTGCGATCGCAATTAGGACTCCTCGAATCATCCAGCCTACGTAGCGCGTTACAGATGTCCAATAGAGATATAGAGTGAAATCTTTGCCCAAGATAGAATCATTACTGGTAGATATTGCAGACTGGTTTGTTTTGTTTTTGCCTGACTTTAGTTGTTTGACCCAAGTTAGAGCTTTAATTAAGAAAGATATTAAACTACGATGCCATTTATTAATAATAAAGTGGGTAAGAATTATCGTAGCAATCCAAGTAAATATTGCCACCCCCAAAGAGATATATCCAAGTACATAAAAAATAGAGGCAGGAAATAATAATAGGGGGATTAATAGATTAAAAAACTGATCGTAAACAACTGATAAAAATCCTTTAGAAAAAGAACTTATTTTATGTATTCTTAATGCCAAATTTTGCACCATGACCATGCCTTCATATTGAGGCATGAACTGCATGGTTAAAGAACCTAGGGTAGTATAAAACAAGTAAAATTTTAAAGGCTGCTGACTATCTGGAGTTAGCTTTTGAGTTACTAATCCCCATTTGTATGCTGTTAAAACAGTATGAACAATCAAAGTAGTAATTGCCAACCCTGCATACAGAGGGTTTAAACTATAAAAACTGGCGATAATTTGTTCGAGGTCAACTTCAGTAAATCTTAAAATCAACCAAACCAATAAAAATCCTAAAGCTAGAGATAATACGCTAGAAATGACGTTCTTTTTATTTAGCATTTTCCATTGATTTTTATAATTAAATATACCGCTGATATTAAAATAAATAGTTGATAAATAGTAAGCTTTTTAATAGTAGGCTGTCAAAATTAATTATTGACTAGATATGGCAATTAAATTATCGTAGCCCCATTTAGAAGCTAAATCTACATCAATTAGTTCTGATATTTGAGCAACTTGAGCTTTATATTCTTGCATTAGCTTGAATTTTATTTCTTCTGGCATCGTAGTTTTGGGTGCTTGATGCCAGAAAAATTTTTCTACAATATTATCCCGAATAAATTCATTGAATTCTTGAGACAGCAAATTCTTAGAAATATTTTTTAGTAGGGGACTATTAACTAAATTGTTAACTGCTTTAAATTTAACTTCTTTATTAGCATTAACTGTGCCATATTCAGGTGTAAAGCTAGACTCTACGTCTAAAAATTCTAATATTTCTTGATAAATTCGTTCGTTGTTAGACTTGAATTCTTCAAAAACTATTACTTTTATTTGCTCTGGTTTAAAGCGATCGCAGTAGCGTTTTACCTGTTGATAATATTGCACCCTGCGAGAGTAGTAAAGATAGCTAGGAGTAGTAACTCTAGGACTAGAAACTTTCTCTTTTTTGCGATCGCTTTCTAACGCCAAGGCAGTTAAAAAATCTGGTTCGTTTTCTTCAGTAAATTTGACATAATGACTGTGTAGCGAATAAAGATATTTAGCAGGTTCTCGCAAGATAATAATTATTTTGGCATCAGGATTAAAATTGTAAATCTTTTCTGCTGCTACCTGAGAATACAAATAATTGGTGGAAGATTCCCCGATAACTTTTGCATCCCCTGCTCGATTGAAAAGCTGTAAATACGCTGACTCACTTCTAAAGTCAAAAAAGCGTTTTTTACCGTAGGCGCGGTCGCTTTCCAAGTGAAAATCCGAACAAAAGAAAAGAGGCTCTTTGATACTTGACATATAGAATTCAGGATGTTGTCCCAAAAATTGATGCAAAGCAGTTGTTCCAGATTTAGGTTGCCCGACGATAAATAAATTAGGCTTCATGAATTAAGAGAGAATAGAAGTTAACAAGCTTATGTTTGTGTCTGAAGTTTGGCTTTTAGTCGAGCAGATATCCGCTCTTGAATCCGAGAATCTTGCCAATATCTACGCCACCCCATAGGCCCTAACGCCAAGAAATTAAGCCCAAGCTTGATTAAATTAGGCGATTCTCCGTGTACCATAGCCGCTAAAGTAGTATTTACCTCTGCGGAAAAAAAGGCTACCTTTGCTACTTCACTTTTCGATTTGGGATGAAGATACCGACCGACTACTGAGTGCATTTGCTGGCGGAATTCAGCAATACTAGAGCTACGACGAATAGTTTGAGAGTCTCCATGGACTCTAAAGGCAGCTAAAGATTTGGATATGTAGTAAGTATCTCCTAGTGAAGCTAGCTTAAGCCAAAAGTCCCAATCTGCTGAATACCAAAGTTCCCTATCTAACGCACCAACTTTTAAAGCAGTCTGCCGATTGAAGACGGGAGAAGGAATTGCAATAAAATTCTGCACTAACAATCTTTCTTCCACCTCTTTTAAAGGTACTAGCCCTTCTTTACCAAAGGGACACTGCCATAAACCTAAAGGCTTTCCATGGCTGTCGATAAATACGGCATCGTGAAGATAAAGGCTTGCTTGGGGATAAAAAGCGATCGCATTTTTTATACTCTGCAATCTTCCTTGCAACCACATGTCATCCTGATGCAAAAAACAGGCATACTTTCCTTTGGCAACAGATAAAGCATGATTGGTGTTGGCTACCCAATTACCCTGTCTGGCTTGGGTAATTAGGATAATATTTAGCTTATCTTGATAGGTTTCAACTATTTTTAGAGTATTGTCTGTTGAGCCATCATCAATTACAACGCATTCTATTTGCTCGTCTTGCTGCACAACTACAGAATTGAGAGTAGAAGCTAAGTATTTGCTGCCATTGTAGGTAGGAATAATCACCGAAAGCCAAGGCTGTTTTTTATTTAACATTTGACATTTACCATTTATCATTTGGCTTGTTTAGATCCAGAGTTTAGATACTGGAATGATTGGGCTATCTTTTTAACCCTAAAATACTCAAGAAGAAGCTAGAGAAAATTGTTTGAATACCCAAAGCTAAACAAGTTACACCAGGAATTACAATAGGCATGGTTTCTGTGGGATTGAGAGAACCAAAATCGTTTTGTCCCCAGATACCAAAGGCATATACAGAAGCCGCAGTACCCATCACCAGCAACACACAACCAGAAATCAAGCCTGTTTCCAAGTTAAGGTATTTAAACAGTCTGTTTAAACGTCTATCTTCAGGAAGAAGCCCTTCACTAATGCCAAATACTTTGGTAAAGAGGGCAAACATTACAATTTGAAAGCCAATAGTCATAGCAGTAGAAGAATAGAGCAGACTATGAACTTTTGGACTAGGAAGTAAAGATAAAGTTGCCAGCAAACCAGCCAAAATCAGAAATATTCCAGGGTAGAAAAACAACCAGCGGGGACTATACATTAATAAGAAGCGTAGATGTCTCCAACCATCACGCCAAGTATTGAGATGAGGAGGACGACTGCGACCATCAGGAGAGAGGGTAGTGGGCACTTCGGTGATTTGCATCTTATGTAGGGTAGCTTTTACTACCATCTCGCTAGCAAATTCCATGCCTGTAGTCTGCAATTCTAAAGAGGAAATAGCATCTTTGCGAAATCCTCTCAATCCACAGTGAAAATCGTTACAGGGACTGTTGAATAAAAGTTTACCAATGCCAGTTAAAACAGGATTACCTAAATAACGGTGTAAAAAAGGCATTGCACCAGCTTCGATACCACCTTTAAAGCGGTTACCCATTACTAGGTCATAACCATTGCGTAGTTTTTTGACAAAGGAGTTGAGATTACTAAAGTCATAGCTGTCATCGGCATCACCCATAATGATGTATTTACCCTTAGCGGCTTCAATACCACCTTTTAGCGCGCTACCATAACCTTTAGCAGGAACATTGACTACCCTGGCATTTAGCCTTCTAGCAATCTCCTGAGATCCATCATTACTACCGTTGTCGGCAATAATAACTTCTCCTGCCAAATCGTTCTCAGTAATAAACCACTGTGCTTTTTTAATGCAAGTTTCTAGAGTTTCCGCTTCATTGAGACAGGGCATAATAATCGACACTTCGAGCGCACTGCCTTGCTCTAATTGCTCTACACGTCTATTAATTGGTGTTTCTCTAGTACTGATGTTGCCTAACATAGTTTATTCTCTTCCGATAATTAGTAAAAGTTTCAGACCTAATAGTTTTGTATTTGCAGATACTTCCGATATTCGATGCGCTTGAATTAATAGCTAAACCAAAAAAAATAAAATATGCGATAAGTAATAACTGGAAAAAAGAAATTATTTTAATTATTGTTTATAAAATTCTTGCTCAATAAGGTTTGTAGAAAAAAAATAGGCTTGTTGGCAATTTTCAACTGTTTTCATATAGATGCAGTGAGCAACAACATAATCGTTTATTTTACTTTTTATTGCTCTTTCAAATAATCATTCAAAGTACAATTTATTACTATGTTGGCAGAATACTGATTAACATGAAAAGTAAAATAAATGGGTAAGGACAAGGCTTTAATTTAATAATTAAGCTTATATTAAGAAAATATCCAATTTAAGTAAAAGTCTGGTGAATGAGCCAAGAGAGAAGGAATCAAACATAAGACTAAATCGAACCAAAAAAAGTTAGTTCGGATTATTTAAGGTTTAAAATAATTTTATCCAGTCGCCATAAATACAAGCATCATGATGAAAATCCTTATTCTTTGATTTCCTATCCTTTATCACTCATAATTTGTTGACCATATGCAATTCAAGCAAAAAGTAATAGTGGCATTGCTGTTCATCGCGATCGCAGCCATGACTTTGATTTCTACAGTAGTTCATCTGTTAACCGAGTCGTGGTTGTTTGAGCCAGAGGGGTTTGAAGCTGTTTTTTGGCAGCGTATTATTTGGCAAACGATTATCTGGATCGGAACTTTTGGTGTCTTTACAGGATTTCTGGGATTAAATTACTGGCTAGCATTGCGTCTTACAGGCGATCGCTCTTTTAAATTTCTAGAATCGAGCATTTTTGAGCCTCATACACGTAAAATTGCTAATTATATTGCTTATATTCTCATTTTCTTGACTTCTTTTGCTTTAGCTAATACCAGTGCCATGTCTTGGGAGGTTGTATTACAATTTTTCAATGCCACAGATTTTGCAGTTACCGATCCTATTTATCAACAGGATTTGGGTTTTTATTTGTTTCGTTTACCTTTATTAGATAACTTTGAAAATTGGTTTTTGACTTTATTAATCTCAGGTTTAGTTATTACAATATTGGTTTATATATTCAAAGGTATTCTACTTTTTGATTGGAAATGGAAAAGCTTACTTGTCGAACCTAAATGGCAAACTTTAATCACTAAACCAATCAAAACTCACGTTAGTTTTCTAGTTGCCGCGATCGCTCTTGATATTGCCGTTGATTTTTGGCTAGAGCGTTATGAGCTGCTTTATTCACCTGCTGGAGTAGTTTGGGGCGCAGACTATACAGATACCCACGCTCGTCTGGTTGCTTTTTGGGTGATGATTTTTGCCTCGGCGTTATTAGGAATTTGGTTGATTATTGCTACGTGGTGGAATAAGTTAATTTTACCTGTTTATGGCATAGTCGTATATGCAGCAGTCTTAATTCTTTTTAATGGTACTATTCCCCAATTACAGCAGCGTTTTATTGTCGAACCCAACGAATTAGTTAAGGAAATTCCCTATATTGAACATAATATTGAGTTTACGCGGCAAGCCTATAATTTAGACGATATAGAAACAACAGATTATCAATTGGCACAAAGCCCTAATCCTAATCTTCTTCAAGATAATCAGGCTACTATTGATAATATTCGGCTTTGGGATTATCGACCTTTATTAAGTACCTATCGACAACTACAGGAAATCCGTTTTTATTACAAATTTAATGACGTAGATGTAGATCGCTAC
>CAKZYI010000128.1 GCA_937884735.1 uncultured Pleurocapsa sp. | reverse complement strand
GGTGTTGTTTTAAAGCAGTATTTATAGTTTGATTCATGACTAACTTACCAAAAACTGTTGATGTTCTCCTGTCTGATAATTCAATTCACGGCGATCGCCTTGTAAAATTACTTTGCCTTCTTCAAGCATCACGATCCAATCTGCTTTACTAATCACAGGAGGGCGGTGGCTAATAATAATTGTGCTTTTTCCACGACGAGTGGCTAATAGATGTTTGAGGACTTCTGCTTCACTAATGGGATCGAGTGCGCCTGTAGATTCATCCAGAATGAGTACTGGAGGGTTATTAACAATTGCCCTAGCTAGAGCCAGTCTTTGTCTTTGCCCTCCTGAAAGGTTAGAGCCAAATTCCCCCAGGATAGTTAGATACTTATCGGGAAGCTTGCTAATGAATTCATCTGCACCTGTCACTTTGCAAGCTTGAACTATTTGTTCGAACTCAATATTAGGATTGCCCAAACGGAAGTTTTCAATAATTGAGCGACTCCAAAAGTGAGCTTCTTGGGGAACTAGTACTACTTGTTTGCGAAGACAATCTAAAGCTAAATCTTGTTGATTGTAATTACCAAAACGAACATTACCAGATTGGGCTTGATACAAGCCAGCAATTAACTTAGAAAGGGTGCTTTTGCCACAGCCAGATTTGCCGATCAAAGCGACAACTTTGCCTCCAGGGATAGTCAAACTAAAATCTTCTAAAAGGTCTACTCTACCCGTATGGTGAAAATTAAGCTTTGCACAAACAATGTCTTCGTGTTCTAGAATACTTGTCCAGGGTTTTTGAATATTTTCATCGATTTCAGGAGTAGCTTGAATCACTTCGTTCAAGCGATTAGTAGCAGTTTTGGCTCTGGCAAATTCATCGACAAACTCAACAACACCATTTACAAAAGAGTTGAAGTTACCATTCATGCTGTTAAATGCCAGCAACATCCCAATGGTTAAGTGTTCATCAATTACCAATTTACTCCCAAACCAGAGGAGGACAATGCTGCCAATATTGGAAACTAGGTTAGAGAAAATACCGTTGATATAACTAATTTGAATAGTTTTAAAAGTAAAATTTGCTAACCGACTATAGCGAGATTGAAACTCCGACCAAAACTGTGATGCTGCGGTGGTAGTTTTTAGGGTGATTGCACCCTTAAAAGTTTCTACCAAAATCCCTTGGTTTTCCGCAGATAAAGCCATAGTTTGACGTACTTTCTGCTGGAGGGTGGGCATAAACACAATTGTCGAAAGTGTCATCAATAAAGCGATCGCTAAACCAACTAGAGTTAGCTGGACGCTATAGAAAAACATAATGCTCAACGAAATTAGAGCCACAAAAAATTGACTGGGTAAACTAACCACTGCTTGAGCAATTAATTGATTAATCTCTTGAATGTCTTCTAGACGACTGACAATTTCTCCACTACGGCGAGTTTCATAATAAGTGAGGGGTAAGCGTAAAATTTGTCTGCCAAATTCAAAGACCAAGCTTAGTTTGATTCTTTGAGCAAAGTGAGCAATTAAATTAGCCTGAGCCAGTCGCAAACAGCTCCTTACCAAATGCATGGCAATTACAGCGATCGCAACTCTAGTTAATAAATCGAGATCTCCCCTAACCAAAACGTCATCAGTTAGTATCTGCAATAAAAAAGGTGAAGCTAGAGAAAGTAAACCTAAAACGCAATTGATCAATAGAGTTTGACTCAAAATTCCTTTGTAAGCTGCGACTCGCTGTAAAAAATGACCAAAACCTCTAATACGATCGCGATCGTCGCTCTGTTCGGCAAAACGAACGGGATCTGGCTCCAACAGCAGCATCACCCCATTGTTCCATCCTTCTAAAAGAGTTTTTTTATCTAAAAACCTCACTCCCAAACCAGGATCGGCAACCACATATTTATTGCCTTTTTTGCCATATAAAATAACCCAGTGATAGCCTTTCCAATGAATGATTGCTGGAAAAGGAATAATATATTTATCTACCACCTTTAGTTCTGCTTTGATCGCTCTGACATTAAAACCTAATGCGGACGCACCTTGGCTTAGTCCAAGTAATGTAGTTCCTTCTCTGCGAGTTCCTACTGCTTCGCGAATTCGACTAATGGTAAATATGCGTTGATAGTGTTTGGCGATCGAAGCTAAACACGCTGCCCCACAATCTTCCTCGCTATGCTGTTTGATAAGTTGGTATTTCATATCCTTGATTGATGATTTTTCAACAAGATTGATGATTTTTTGTTGTTTACTTATCAAGAGGTATTGAAAAAATGCTGCAATTTTTTACAATCTGTTACATTCTTCCCCTTAATTGATCACACGCCCTAATCAAAACAAAAGTTTATTAGCTTTGTTTTTGGTCTAACCATTCTCTAAGCAGAGTATACAAAAACCGTTTTTCCGATTCAGGAAGGTATTTATCGATCCCAAATGATTGATTATTCATTACTATTGATATTTTTACCTTGTTATTTATCCATTCCCACCGAATATTTTCTACTTTTTGTTTAGCGCAGGAGAGAATAATTTTATCGAAAAGCATTCTAGAAACGCCCAAAAATGATTCTTTTAAAGCTTGTATTGTTTGAGTTATACCGTTATCGCTAAACTGTTCTATATACTCTGGATAATTATCGCGATCGCTAATTGTAAATGGTTCTCGACCTATAGAATACAAAAATAGTTCGTTACTTAATACTATGCTTGAATAACCAGTACCCAAAAACAATAATAAAGGTATTTGAATTAGATAGAAGCTCAATAAAATACAGTAAGAATAAAACTATAAAAATAAAAGCAAAATAATTATTCCGTAGAGTGAATAGAAAACACAACTTATTCGATCTATCCCACTTTCAGTAAACAAAGTAATGCAATCAGATAAAGAGTCTGTTGTTACTGCTTTGATCGCGGGAAATATTGCATAACCAACCCACAACAACAAGGTAATTAAACCCATATGTAATAAACCCAGAAACATATTATCTGCGGGATGCTTCCAGCTTATTTTGATATTTCCATTGGGCAAAATACATACCCAAATTGATTTATTTTTTCTTGACATTTTAGTTATCATAGAAATTATTGAAAATAATTATCTTCAAAATAAAAAGCAAAGTTTTTGTATTCAAGTATTTGTATTTCAAGGCTTATTAATACTTGTTTGATTTTTTCCTAGAGCTGTTTTCTTGGTAATCAAATTCTTTTGTTGAGATATTAATGAAGCCAAAAGCAAAATAACTGTATTAGGTTTTAAGTGCTTCATGCAGGGATGATCGTCTAATAAACTATCATTATTTTTAAAGTAATTTTCTTGACATGAGGTGCATTTGAAATCCGAGGTTGCTATTTGGACATGGGATTGTCGAGGACTCCAAAGCCTTATGGGACTTGCTCCATCACCATCGATATCATTACCAAAAATTGCCACAGTAGGACAGCCAACAGCAGCAGCAATATGCAGTGGTCCTGTATCAACAGAAATACAGGCTAATGCCTGGCGAAAAGCTCCAGCTAACTCAATCAGGGATGTTTTCCCCCTAAGATCGATAACAGATGTAGTGTTTAGTAAATCTTCTTCTGTTCCCCTGGAATTATATGAGTCCTGTTGAGTTTTTGCTGCACTGCCAACTAAGCCAACTGTCAAACCTTGAATTTCACACCAATTAATTATTTGTCGCCAATACTCCACTAGCCACATTTTTGCCGAACGGGTTGCCGTCAAATGAATTAGTATATCGGGAACAGTAAATTTGGGAACTTTACTAGGCAATTCTAATTGAAAAAAATCAGTTTCTACATAAGCAATGCGACAGAAAATTTCACTAATATTATTACTATTAATTACTCCCTGATATTTTTGAACAAAATTAGGACTATTCCAATTGCGATCGCGTAACATTTCTTGGATGAGGCTAGTACCAGAAGTTAGTTTATGACGAAAATCTGCCGATAGTGCAGTACCCGCTATGTAAGTGGGTCTTAAAGCCGTCATCATTACTAAATTGATTTCGCTGTATTCATCGCAATTAATTGCTAAATCATAAACTCCAGCGGCTTGACGACGTTGATAGCTTTGCTGCACCAAAGATTCTAAAAAGTCTAAGCGATCTGTATATAGTGAAAATCTCCAGTCTATATAAGGACAGTGAATTTCAAAGTCTTTGGTAATTTCACTACCAAAAAAGTCGATTCTACAGTCGGGATATTTTTCTTTGAGTCCCCTTAGTAGGGGTGTAATAACTACAAAGTTACCAATTTTAGTAGATGAGAAAACAGCAATATGAGGATTGTTTCTCAAAGGCTGATTGCAAAAAGATTCCATGATTTAAATATTGATAAATCTTAGCTTTAACGTGTCGAAAACTATTATTTATTGCTTTAACAAATGCTTTTTCAGAGCTGTTTTTACTTGTGTAAAAATGCTTTGCCAATTTCCATATTCTGCCTGTCTGAATAGCTTCATGCTTGGATACCACGGGCTATCATTGCGGTCTATAAGCCAACGCCAATCGCTATCGTAAGCCAATAAAGTCCAAACAGGAGTTCCCATTGATCCCGCTAAATGAGCCACTGCCGTATCTACAGAAATAACTAGATCTAGTTGAGAAATCAAAGCAGCAGTATCGGCAAAATCTTTGATTTGAAGAGTCAGATCGTGCAGTCTTGATTTTGGTTTAAACTCATCAATTTCTCTAGCCCAAGTTCCTACCTGTAGGCTATATAAATTAATATCAGAAATCGATAAGAGATCGATAAAAAAGTTTAGAGGACAATCGCGATAAGCTAGAGAGTTTGTATTGTTGCGATCGCGATGACCACTCGACCAAACAAAACCAATTTTAAAGTTATTTGTTTGAGCTACTTTTGGCAAGCAAAGGGAGTTTTTTGGAGACGGAGATATCTTGATATAAGGAAAGCGATCGGGTATGGTTTCTAGAGTGGTTTGAAAACAATAAGGAAGGCTAGACAAAGGACTATAAACATCAAATTTTGGTAGAGGTTCGCTTAAAGATACTAAGCGATCTATTCCTTCTATAGCCCTGAACAAACGTAACAACGATTTGGGTACAGCTACAGTTACTTTTCCCCCTCTTTGTTTAACTAATGGCACATATCTAATCAACTGGATAATGTCACCAAAACCATTATTGCTGTGATAGAGCAATATCTTTTTGCCATTTAGCTCAGAACCGTCCCATAATTGATGATTTTCTAAATAAGAATCTTGATAGTAAGGATGATTTTTTCTTCGTTCAAAGTCTTTAAATCCAATTAGATAATTACCCTTTTTTAATAAAAGTAAACCACGATGCCACAAGGCATAGTCATGCTCTGGTTCAATCTCCAGTATTTGGTCATAAATATTAATTGCTCTGTCGAAGTTTTGTTTTTGATGATAAGCCCAGGCTAAATTTATTAGAGAATTAATATCATCTGGTATTTGAGCAATAATTTTCTGGTAACAAACTATGGCTTGGTCGAATTTATTATTGGTATGAGATAGCATTCCTAATAATTTCAAAGCTTCCAGACAGTTTGGATTATCCCGTAGAATATTGTTAAGAATTAGTTCGACTCTTTGAATATTTCCTGCTCTGTAGTTTTGTAATGCTTCCAATAACAAAACTGAAAGTGAAGATTTACTATGTTTGGACTCATGAATAGATGCTTGCATAATTTTGCAAAAGCTTAATAGTATTTATAGGTATGATTAAAAGGATTAAAAAGGCATTGTTTATCTGGATTTGGTTCACCAAATATGTTGAACATTAGTGTCGGCTTACTAGACTGACATCTCTCAATATTTTGAGGC
>CAKZYI010000127.1 GCA_937884735.1 uncultured Pleurocapsa sp. | reverse complement strand
CAAAACAGCTAGGGCATATGGTTTCTCGAAAGAAACAAATTTTGGGAAAACTGGAGGTTGTGCAGATCTAGTAACAATTAAGGCGAATAGGTTTGATTTAGCTCATGGTTCTAAATCTTTAGAGGAAGTAGGCAGAAATGCTTCAGCCGATGAACTACTAAAAATCCAAAGGAGAGTTATTTGTTATCTAAGAGAAATATTAAATAACGTCGAAACTTACACATCAAATCAAGAATATTGGTAACTACCCAGGTAGAAGTAGAGAGGTAGAGAAAAAAAGACAAGTAGTGTAATGTTGGTTGTATGACAGAGTCAGAAAAAGACCAAAAAATTATCGCCTTAGAGAAGGAAAACAAAGCACTGCGAGAAAGAATAGCAGAGCTAGAAAGGCGAATGGGTTTAAATAGTGAAAATAGCTCAAAACCTCCGTCATCAGATGGATTAAAGAAAAAAACTCATCGAACCAAAAGTCTACGTGGTAAGAGTAGCCGAAAAACTGGAGGTCAAAAAGGAGATCGGGGTTACACCTTAGAACAAGTAGCAGAACCAGACAAACTGGTAAAGCATTTAGCACCAGATTCTGGTTGGCGGTGTGGATGTAATGTCAGAAAGGAACAAGTAGTATCAGTAATCAAAAGACAGGTATTTGACATCCCAGAACCGCGACTTGAAGTAACAGAACATCAAATAGAAATTAAACACTGCCCTAATTGCCAACAGAAGCTACAAGGATGTTTTCCTAAAACAGTCAAAGCAGCAGCTCAGTATGGAGTAAGAGTTAAAGCCGTGTCAACTTATCTTCAGCATCAGCATTTTATTCCTGAAAGTAGATTAAGTGAGATTCTCCAAGATGTGTTTGGTTGTCAAATGAGTGAAGCAACAATAGCCAATACCAGCCAATGGTTAGCTCAAGCTGTTACTCCAGTAGTCGAAAAATTAGCTTCGGGAGTGAAAACAGCACCAGTTAAACATCTAGATGAAACTGGATTTCGTGTAGCAAGAAAAACACAGTGGTTACATTCAGTCTCAACACCAGATTTGACTTGGTATCGAATCGCAACTAAGCGTAAAGATCTTGAACCCTTAATAGGAATGAAGGGAATCGTAGTTCACGATCATTGGAAACCTTATTATCAGATAGAAGATGTACTTCACCAATTATGTAATGCCCATCACTTAAGAGAGGTTAGAGCTTTAAGCGAAATCGAAAACGAAGCCTGGGCGAAATCGATGAAACAACTGTTGTGCTTGAGCAACAAGTATTCTAATCGTTATCCTCAAACTATTCCCAAACCCATAGAAATTAGGCTCAAGCAGCTCTATCAATTGATTATCCGCAGAGGATTAGATTTTCATCTCACTCAACCACCTCTAGCTCGTAAAGGAAATCGAGGGCGAGTCAAACGTCGAGTCGGTCACAATCTTCTCTTGCGACTACAAAATTTTTCTGAGGATGTTTTACGTTTTTTAAATCAAGTCGATCTTCCTTTTACAAATAATCAAGCCGAACGGGATTTACTTATGATGAAATGTAAGCAGAAAATTTCTGGCTGTTTTCGTTCTGCTCAAGGTGCTGTCGATTTTGCTAATATTCGTTCCGTTCTTTCTACCGCTAGGAAGCAAAACCTTAATTTGCTCCAAGTTTTAGCTGATATTTTTTCTGGTCAACTTCCTGTTTTTTCTTAAGCTACCTGAGTAGTTACGGATTTTCTACAAATTGGCGATCGCAGCTGACACAGATATGATTCTGCTTTCCTCTTCTCATACCGTTCTTACGAATATGTTCAGATTTGCACTCAGGACATTTCATTTGCTTTGTTTTCAATTACCTTATTTCAATTCTCTGATTCATCCCTCATTTATGCAACGCCCGTCTTTGTTGCCTTAGACCTACTAATGATTCGACTGTCATTAGACCTTGTAGGGCTTACCCTGTTGTATTGCTTGAAGTTCCGTTATCATCTAGGACGAATATCTCTTCCACGGCAGATTTATGTTCTCACGACTAAATGATATCGGAGCATTTAGTCCTATCCTGCTTACCTTTTTGGTACAGCGCGTAGCGCAGATCTTCGTCTTCGACGACTGGCGAGGCGATCGCCTCGCGTGCCTCTCAGGAATAATTTGGCTGTTTACGGAATAACGCGGTTTTTACGATATTTTCGCTTTCGCTCGTCCTTGACAATAGTTCCCTTTAGCTCCTCACCAACTAATTCCTGTCAGCTACGGCTACATTTGGGATCTGCATTCCACCAATTTCATTACTTACTATTGGCGTGAAAAAACTCTATATCAATAGAGTTCTTTTCCATAAGGGCAAGGGGTGAGAAACCCTTGGAGACTCGGTGTCCCGTTTCAAACAACCAGTTCAGGTCGCACCCGATAATTCCGTCTCTCGGCATTAGATGTGCGATCGCTTTTCATTTCCACTCAAATGCTTTTCCTGCATTTGCTGTAGTTACTTCAATGTACATTGGTTTCCTATTGTATACAAAATTATTGAAAGTAGAAAATTTGAGCCATAATTTCTCGTTATTCTGATTTTGAGGAATTGCCGTATAAAGTAGTGAAAAGTCGTCAACTTTCGCTTTCTTAATTTGATGATTT
>CAKZYI010000126.1 GCA_937884735.1 uncultured Pleurocapsa sp. | reverse complement strand
GTAGAAAACTTCCAGGCTTGCCAAACATGACTAAAACCACTGGTTTCTACGCCAATAAATTTTTCTTCTTGTTCGCTGGGATCTTTATAAAAGCGAATTTGGACTAAAATACTATTGCTTTGATATCTTCTACTCCACCCAGGAAAGTGAAATCCAATATCAATAGAGTCTGGGTCTACCAATTCGCGGGTATCTGGATCGTTATGCCAAGGCTTGAGGTCGGCTTTGGCATCGGGAAACTGTGCCTTAAACAAAGTCACGGTAGAAGCTATTTTGGTCGCGATGTTCAAACCTCTAGCTCTTTCTGATGCGTTCATTCACAATCTCCTCTATTCGACACCTATTTCAGCATTTGTTTATACAAGGATAATCTAGGTTTACTGTTACCATAACCGAGTTTGTTTGATTCAATACGGTTTTTGGTAAATTTTAATTTAATCTCACATTTAGGTTAGCAAAATGCGATCGGTGTAATGTGTTGATACGGAATTTGTTACAAACTAGTTTTTGATTGGAGGTAGTTTAATACTG
This sequence comes from uncultured Pleurocapsa sp., assembly GCA_937884735.1. Taxonomy (GTDB): domain Bacteria; phylum Cyanobacteriota; class Cyanobacteriia; order Cyanobacteriales; family Xenococcaceae; genus Waterburya. The sequence continues at coordinate 3,370 of CAKZYI010000126.1, read as the reverse complement.
AGGCTTGAATTTTGCCTCAAGCTGATTAATGTACCAAAACGTACTGACATTTTCGAAAAAATGTGTAACCTTATATACAGCTAGAAAATAATTAAGTACTCGCGAAATAAACCTTATCGGGTCATGAATTTCGCGTTTTTTTTGGCTTATTGGGTCAAAATTGCTGGCTTATTGCCAATTAATGATTGTTATCGATAATAATGAAAGATTCTCAACCTTATGATAAAAAGCCTTTGGGACAAATTTTGATAGAAGCAGGGTTGATTTCCATCAGTCAGATAGAATTGGCTTTGCAAGAGCAAAAGGAAAAAAATTTGAGAATTGGTGAAATTTTAGTTTCTCACAATTGGATTTCTCTAGAAACAATCGATTTTTTTTGCGATCGCTGGTCAGATTTGATTCAAGAAAAGCAAAAACGCCCGATAGCATATTATTTTCAAGAAGCAGGATTGTTGACTAGAGATCAGTGTGAAGCAATTATTAGATTACAAAAATTAAAGCAAAAAAAAGTTCGATTCCATCGTTTGGCAACTGAACAAGGCTATCTAAAACAAACCACCGTAGATTTCTTTTTGGCTTATTTATTTAAAGTTTACGACCCTAATGCTATCTCTATTGCCAAGCCTTATGAATTGCTCAGGGATTATTGTAAAGGCAATAAAGATTTTCCAAAAATTGACTTAGCAAAAGCACCATTGATGGGAGTTAGCTTGAAAGGAATTTCTCTTAATGGATCGAATTTGAGAAAGGCAGATTTTAGTAAAGCAAATCTGAGTAATTCCAGTCTAGTTCAAGTAAATCTTAGTTTGGCTAATCTTAGCAATGCGGTTTTGAATGAAGCAAACTTTACTAGAGCTTTTTTAACTAGGGCTAACCTTCGAGAAGCTCATTTGGAAGGAGCAAATTTTCAAAATGCTATTTTGCATGAAGTAAACTTTCAATCAGCTTATTTGGCTCAAGCAAATTTTGCAGGAGCAGATTTGACCAGGGCAAAACTACCTTTAGACTATTCCTATGCAGTGTATTATGACCAATACACCATCTATGACGATGATTTCGATCCTCAGATGATGGAATGGAAAAAATCTACTAACAGCCAACCAACCTAGACCATGTAATCGGCATATTTACAACACAGCCTAATTTGAAGAAATCTTTTTCAAAGCAGAAATTCCGTGGAGTTTTACTTTGCGATCGCTATCTTTTGCCAATTGTTCGAGGGCTTTTCTTCCACAATCACAGCCCAACTCTCCCAAAGACGTGGCAAGAGCTTGTCTGAGTAAAGGTGATTCTAATATATGGCTTTGGCTTTGCCAAAATCTTACTAATACTTGAGCCGCTTGAGACTTCAATGAAGCTGCGGTATTTCTGCCCAAAACAACTATAATCTCTTCAGCTACTGCTGCTGTTGAATTTGGCAAAGCTTTTGCCAAATAATCAATGGCAACGCTAATTTCATTCCAGCCCAGAGCTTTTACTAAATCTAACTTAAGATTGATTGGCGTAGTTTCAGCTTGCAATACTTCAAACAACGCTGCTGCTGCTGCCTCGTTTTTCATGCGGCATAAAGCAACTGCTGCTTGACGACATACCTCTAGATCAAAGTCAAATAGTAAAGGGCGTAAATGATTGACTAAGTTTAAATCGTGGCAAAGATCGGGACGAAACCCTAAAGCGATCGCACTTTCTTGTCGAACATTACTAACCTTATCCTGTAGAGCATTGATTAAAATTGGTGGAATGCGAGAATCATGAAAACTGCCTAAAGCTTTGATGGCGATCGCTCTTAATTTTGGTTCTGGATCGGTGGCAATTTCGAGCAAAGGCTCGATGGTTTTAGCTGATCGAATATAGTATAAAGACTGTACTGCCAAAAAGCGATGCTGTGGTCTGGTCAAAAGATCTTGCAGTGCATCAATAGCATCGTCGCCAATCTTGGTTAGAGTTTTTCCTGCAATGGTAATTAACTCTCGATCTGTAGTAGAGTCTAGCAACTCTACCAAAGTGAGGATAACTGCTGCATTATTAAAGTTACCCAAAATCTGACAAATAAACCAGCGCACATCGGCTTCTGTCGTTGTATCCTTAACCAAGGTAGTTAAGGTTGGAATAATATTTTCTCCAAACAAGGGCAATATTTTAGTGATTGACCATTGATGTTGAAAATCAGCATCGAGCACCATAGATAATGCTAGGCTAACCGCTATTTTCCAGACTTTCTGATTTAAGATAAACCGCTTTGGCTGATTGCGGCTTTTCGTTTGGGGCAATTGTTTGAGATAATTGCTAACTGATAACCAATCTTGCTGCTGTGCTGCTGCCAACCCCGACTGGAGTATTGCTTGAATTGAATTCGGTGATTGATTCGGTGCTGTTTCTGATTTAATATAGGTCACGCGATCGCTATTCTCACACTTAAATATAATGATGGGAAAATTAGTCAAAGGATTTTCAATCTAATCTTCATTATCATTTTACTTTTTACTCATATTGGTAGCATAATCTACAAATCGCTTTATATATGTATTTAGAGAATATTCGTGATGCAATTTAATCATTAGTTAGTAGTTATCATCGATGAAACATAATCAAACTATAGTAATTAAGATTGGTACTTCTAGCCTTACTTTACCAACAGGACAAATTGCGATCGCCACTATTGCTTCTTTAGTAGAAACAATCTGTCTTTTACGTTCGTAGAGGCATCGCGTAGTGCTTGTTTCTTCTGGTGCAGTAGGAGTAGGCTGTGCTAGGCTAAATTTAAGCGAAAGACCCCGTAAAATGGCTTTGAAACAGGCTGTCGCTGCAGTGGGACAAGGGCGTTTGATGCGAATTTATGATGATATGTTTAGTAATTTGCAGCAGGCGATCGCCCAAATTCTTTTAACTCGCCGCGAACTAGTCGAACGCAACACCTATGTTAACGCTTCTAATACCTTTCAAGAATTATTAGATTTGGGCGTAATTGCGATCGTCAATGAAAACGATACTATTGCGGTGGATGAATTAAAGTTTGGCGACAATGATACCTTGTCGGCTTTGGTGGCTAGTTTAGTACAGGCAGACTGGTTATTTTTGCTGACTGATGTAGATCGCATGTATTCTGCCGACCCCAAAACCGTACCCGATGCTCAACCAATAAAGCTAGTGAGCAGTAAAGAATTTGACCAACTACGGGTAGATGCTGGTTCAAGCGGCTCTCAATGGGGTACGGGAGGAATGGCAACTAAATTATCAGCAGCCCGCATTGCCACAAGCACTGGAGTCAGAACAGTCATTACTCAAGGAAAACAAGCCTAAAAAAATCTTAACATCCTTGAAGGAGAACAGTTGGGGCCGCCGTTTGCCGCCACGCCCAAAGAGGACACGG
>CAKZYI010000125.1 GCA_937884735.1 uncultured Pleurocapsa sp. | reverse complement strand
CTCGATAAAATCCTCTCAAAAGCATTCTTCCCCTTAATTGATCACACGCCCTAATTTAATCATAGTGCTTATAAACTACTCGCTGCTCCCTCAAGCGATCGCTTTTTATATTAGTTACTCATAACTGATAACCCTTCACTGATTAAAAAGTGCCGTAATAGCGATCGCCAGAGCATCGGCAGCATCATCAGGGCGGGGTATAAAGTCTAGGGAAAGTTCCCTGGCTACAGCCTCTTGGACTTCAATTTTGGCTGCGTTACCGTATCCAGTAAGAGCCTTCTTAATTTCTGGTGGTGTAAACTCCACACAAGGCAAGTTAGCCTGACCCACAACTAGCATTAAAACTCCTCTTGCTTGGGCAACAGTAATGGTATGACTCATACGATAAAAAAATAGTTTTTCTACCGCTACCAAATCAGGTTTTATTTCACCAATTAGAGTATGTAAATCGTCATAAATAGTGCAAAGGCGATCGCCCAAGGGCATTTTTGCCTTTGTTTTAATTACTCCAAAGTCATCTAGCTTGACCAAATTTGAATTAGGGCTTATTTTGCTAGATTGATGACAGATAATTGTGCCAAACCCTAAAGTAGCTATTCCTGGGTCTAGCCCTAAAATTTTAGTTTCCACGCTTTGGTAACTGAGATCGGAGTAGATCTAGCTTAAATTACTTTCTTCAAACGTATCAATAGTTGTTTCAATCTCGTGGAGTAGTTTTATCTTTGATAGTCTATGTTTATGATCGGAGCTTTTTAGATTGGCACATAGCAAAAATTTTAAAACCAAGATGAAAAACTCATCTTTATATCCTAAAAAAAATAATCGAGGTCGTAATAAATTATTCAAGTGGCTATCCCCTGGATTATTTATTAAACGTTGGCTGCTATTGAGTGCTGGCGGTTTTTTTATGGCAGTTATCGGCACTGCTATTTGGAGTAAACTAACGCCGATATATCGCTTGCTTTCATGGGTTTCTCAGTTTTTAGAATTTCTGACGACTGTTGTACCTAGCTATATTTCTGGCCCTATTGTTATAATTACAGGTGTTTTTCTTATATTTTGGGGGCAATCTCGTACTGTTGACTCTATTACTGATGTATTGGGAGTAGATAAAGATAAACAGCTTGTAGATATGCTGTTAGATCGTCGTCGTCTCAACCGCGGTACTAAAATAGTGGTCGTAGGAGGAGGTACGGGTCTTTCAACTTTACTAAGAGGTTTGAAAGAATTTAGTAGCAATATCACCGCGATTGTTACTGTAGCCGATGATGGCGGGTCTTCTGGAAGGCTAAGAGAAGAATTGGGCGTATTACCTCCTGGAGATATTCGCAACTGCATTGCAGCCCTTGCAGACGAAGAAGAATTACTCACAGAGTTGTTTCAGTATCGTTTTGAAGCTGGCACTGGTTTGGTCGGACACAGCTTTGGCAACTTATTCCTGACAGTTATGAGTGAAATAACTGGAGACTTAGAACAGGCAGGTATGGCTAGTTCTAAGGTTTTGGCTATTAGCGGTAAAGTTCTACCCGCAACTCTAGACGATGTTAGTTTGTGGGCAGAAATGGAAGACGGCAGACTAATTGAAGGGGAATCTAATAATCCTCAAGCAGGGGGGAAAATCAAGAATATTGGCTGTACCCCAGCTAATCCCATTGCATTACCCGCAGCTGTTAAGGCAATTCAGGAAGCAGAATATATTATTATTGGGCCTGGTAGCCTCTATACCAGTATTATTCCCAATCTTTTAGTGCCTGGAATTCGAGATGCGATCGCCAAAGCAGATGTTCCTCGTATTTATATCTGCAATATTATGACTCAGCCAGGAGAAACAGAGGGCTACAGCGTTGCAGACCACATTCGAGAAATAGATCGCATTAGCAAACAAAAGTTGTTTGACGCTGTTTTGGTACATCGTAAGCCGCCAACATCTTTATCTTTAAAAAAATACGCTCAAGAAAATTCCCATCCTGTTAGTTTAGACAGACAAGAAATTGCTAAACTCAACCGTCGTATAGTCATGGCAAATGTTATGGAAGAAGATGAAATCGAAGGAAAGGTTCGCCACAGTTCTGGTCAATTAGCAAGAGTATTATTGCGTTGGTACAGTGGCAAATGGCAACCAAAAATTTGAATAGTTGCTGATTACTAATAGCAAATAGATCGCTCTTATTAGTTTGTTTGACGTTAAAGAAAGATTTTGTATAGATAGTCTTTCGTCAATCGTTCTAAATATTGGTTGTGATTTAAAGAGATAAGGGAAGTAGCAAAATAAAAGAATCTAATCAACTCGCTTTACTTTGCTATCCCGACTTAAAGTTACTTGGCTTATTTATAATGTAGCAATTGAATATGAAGAAAGTATGTGCGCTATCTTTCTATTATGTGAAATTTTCATAAACTTTTTTTTAGACATATACATTTTACGGAAGGATTAATTCTTGACTTTCATACTGTGTAAGGGTTTATAAATGTTGAATATATTTTTAGCTGTTTCTGGTGTAACCCAACGTTTAGGTCATTTTCTGGGCAAAAACTTGCCCAGGGGTATGGTTATTCTGTTATCAGGTAACTTGGGTGCAGGAAAAACTACTCTGGTTCAAGGAATTGGTCAAGGATTGGGTATTGAAGAGTTAATAGTCAGTCCTACTTTTACCCTAATTAATGAGTATTTGGATGGTCGTTTGCCTTTATATCATCTGGATTTATATCGCTTAGAACCAAATCAGGTTGATAGTATTTATCCTGAAATATATTGGGAGGGACTAGAAGTAGACCCTGGTATTACGGCTATTGAATGGTATCAAAATCTTGTATTAAAACCAGAAAGCTACCTAAAGATAGATTTAGTTATTCAAGCAGACGGTAGAAAAGCTTGTATTCAACAAGTAGGGATCGAAAACTATGACCTAACGTTTATCCAAATCTTTGCTCAAAACAAAAAAGATGAGGGAATTTAGAATTATCTCTCATCTTCAATATATGTATACTATTAACTTTGTTATTATCGATAAGTTTTAATATTCAGCCAACTTGCAATTTAGTCAATGCCAAGTTGATTTCCACGTTTGTATTGCATATAAGCTGCGAAAAACAATCCCGCCAAGGTAATAAAGATTAGACCCAATACAATTCCCAACAATAAAGGTTCTATCACAGTGTTGCTCCTAAAATAAAAAGTTTAACTATTAAGATATATCCTACGCTAATTCTGATGTTCTTGTCATACCTCACTCCTTGACTCTGTTCCAAAAAACTCGTGAGGTGGCAGTATGATAGTACATAAAAACTATTGTTAGAATAAAATAAAAAATTGCAACTATTGCTTGCATAGCTTGTTCGTAAACTTTAAGCTATTTTATAAATCATAATAAATATAAGCAAACGTTCACAAAACATTAAAGATAAACAGTGGATAACCAGACAGTCCAATCTCAAGTTTGGCTGAACCGCCTCATAACAATTGCAGTAGTTGTATGGCTAATTGGTGGTTTAAGCATTCTGGGTATCTATTGGCAAAAAAACTCAGACCCTTATACTAGTGCAGTACTTTCTCTCGAAGGAGATGCTCAAAAAGGCTTCGCTATTTTCCAAATTAATTGTGCAGGATGCCACAATTTACAAGCAAATTTAAATGTTGGGCCTAAACTAGAGAATATATCTAAAAGAAAATCTAAGAGGGACTTGATTAAGCAAGTAACAAGTGGCAAAACTCCACCCATGCCAAAATTTCAGCCAAGTCAACAAGAAATGGCTGATTTACTCAGTTATCTAGGTAGTTTATGAGAACAGTCGGGTTTTATGAGGAGCTTAAAACCTCTCTACACTTCCAAGGAAGACAGGCTCCACTCTTATACTCAGGACACTTTTAGGTCGGATAACCATATATTCTCCTTGGATGTTTTTGATTGGCACATTGATAAAGTCTTCTGAATCAGATTTAGCCATTAGTTCGCTGCTGTACCATTTCTGGAACTCTTGGACATTGGTAAATCTGACTTCTTCTCTGTGACCACCAGCAATTAAAAGGTAAACTGCATACTCGTCTGGTTTTCTGGGCATAGGAACTATTTGAAAACTGCAATATTTATAGTTCCCATAAATTCTATTTTAAACGCCATTTATTAGAGCGATCGCCTTTTAATTTTTTGAATCAATCTTCTGGGTCGATAGTCTTACTAGGAGAAGAATCATAGAGCGCATCCAATCTAGAACGAGCATCATCTACAGAAACAGAACGCATTACCAATAAAGGCTCTTCTATTACTTGACCCTGTTCGTCCAGTAATTCTGGATGGACTACTTTATTATTGCGATTGCGAGGCTTACTATTGACGGAGTTGTTGTAGTTTGGGGGATAAAATTTTTGAGTTTCTGCACTCAGAGTGATTAAACTACGAATTAAATTGCTTACTGCCAAAAGGGCAATAGCGGTGAATACTAAGATATAAACTAGATGCAACATATACTTTGATTTTTAATTAATAAACTCTTTTTTACAATCTTTGGGACTGAAATACGAGTTCTTTCAGGGTTGTTTAAGATTCTGGGATATTTGATTAGTCTGATTTTTTGACTCTCGACACTTTTGAGCAACATTCCAGCATTCTGCTACTAATTGATGCCAAGGAAGTAGCATTCTCGAATCAATTCCAGCCGAGCCATCGGTAGCCTTAAACAGCATTTGCGCCGTTTGAACTTCTTTTTGGCATTGAACAACTCTGGCTAAAAACTGCTCTTGTTTTTGGGGCTCAAAAAATGACATTTGCTCTGATTCCAATAGATTGCGCGATCGCTCAAACCAATATTGAAAATCTTCTAACAAAGGCTCTAAAACCGTCTTGAGCAATTCTTTCTCAGTAGGCTGTTCTGTGGACATTTAATTTTAAATTAGCTTATTATCTCAATATTTATATTAGCGTTTTTTACAAAAATTAATATCTTTTTAATTTTATTTAATAAATTGGCTACGGATTATTTTTAGCAGATAGGTAACTCAGGGGAAAGTCCTAGTAGAATATAACGAGATAATAAGCCTTTTTTACAATAGCCAATGCCTGAAGCAGAACAAGCTCAACAACCAATAAAATTACTCCGCACTAGTGAATCTGAATCATTGCAAAAGATACGCCACACAGCGTCTCATGTAATGGCGATGGCGGTACAAAAGCTGTTTCCTAAAGCACAGGTAACCATTGGTCCTTGGACGGAAAATGGCTTTTATTATGACTTTGATAGTCCAGATGCTTTTACCGACAAAGATCTCAAGAAAATCCGCAAGGAAATGATCAAGATTATTAATCGTAAATTACCTGTGGTGCGGGAAGAGGTTAGTCGAGAAGAAGCTAAACGCCGTATCGAAGAGTTAGACGAACCTTATAAATTAGAAATACTAGAGAGTATCGAAGAACCCATTACCCTATATCATCTGGGAGAACAGTGGTGGGATCTTTGTGCTGGGCCTCATTTAGAGAGTACTGGTGATATTAACCCAAAAGCGATCGCCTTAGAAAGTGTGGCAGGAGCATATTGGCGGGGAGATGAAACCAAAGCCCAGTTACAAAGAATATATGGTACTGCGTGGGAAACTCCCGAACAGCTTGAGGAATATAAACGCCGTAAAGAAGAAGCTTTAAAACGAGATCACCGTAAATTAGGCAAAGAGTTGGGATTATTTATTTTTGCCGATCCTGTTGGTCCTGGTCTGCCGTTGTGGACTCCTAAAGGAACTATTTTGCGATCGCAACTGGAAGACTATCTTAAGGGGGAACAAACCAAACGAGGATACTTGCCTGTGGTTACGCCCCATTTGGGTAAGGTGGATCTATTTAAAATTTCGGGACATTGGCAAAACTATAAAGAAGACATGTTCCCAATGATGGCAGAAAGCGAAGAAGCTGCGGCAGCAGAACAAGGTTTTGCCCTAAAGCCAATGAACTGCCCTTTTCACATTCAGATCTACAAAAGCGAATTACGTTCCTATAAAGAGCTACCAATGCGGCTAGCAGAGTTTGGTACTGTCTATCGTTACGAACAGTCTGGGGAATTGGGGGGATTGACTAGAGTTCGTGGTTTTACAGTAGATGATTCCCATTTATTTGTTACCCCCGAACAGTTGGATGAGGAATTTTTAAAAGTAGTCGATCTGATTCTTTCTGTCTTCAAGAGTTTGCAATTGAGCAATTTCAAAGCTCGTCTTAGTTTTAAAGATCCAGCATTAGATAAATATGTTGGTTCGGATGAAGCATGGGATAAGGCTCAAAACGCTATCCGTCGAGCTGTTGAGAAGATGGATATGAATCATTTTGAAGCACCAGGGGAAGCTGCTTTTTATGGTCCAAAACTAGACTTTATTTTTGAAGACGCTTTAGGCAGGGAATGGCAACTGGGTACTGTCCAGGTAGATTACAATTTACCCGAACGCTTTGAACTGGAATATGTGGCTGAAGATGGTAGTCGTCAGCGCCCGATTATGATTCACCGCGCCCCATATGGTTCGTTAGAAAGGATAATTGGTATCTTGATTGAAGAGTATGCAGGAGACTTTCCTTTGTGGCTTGCACCTGTTCAAGTACGTCTTTTGCCTGTTAGAGATGCTCACTTTGATTATGTTAAAGGAGTGGCAGCAAAAATGCGTGAAATAGGTATTCGCGCCGAAGCAGATACTAGCGGGGAACGTTTGGGTAAAATGATTCGTAATGCAGAAAAGCAAAAAATCCCCGTTATGTCGGTAGTGGGAGACAAAGAAGTAGAAGAGAACACTTTGAGTATCCGTACCCGTGCTTCGGGAGAATTGGGAGCGATAGCAGTTGATGAAGTGATGAAAAAGTTGAAAAGTGCGATCTTAGACCATTCTAATTTTTAGCATCTTTAGATGGCTCTAGGCTCAAACTCTATTGAGCCTAAAATTCAACTAGCTTTTTCTTGATGCGATCGCTTTACCTTTAGGTGCTGAAGATGGGATTTTCTCGCTCTGACTGATAAAAAGCTCATATAATATAGCATTTAAGATTAAGACTGATTGAGGAGTGTAAAGCGATCGCATATGAGTTCATTTTCTAAATTCTGTATATCTTTGGGTGTGGCAATGACTATTGCTGCCTGTGGTAGCCCATCAGATACATCCAGCAGTCCAGAAGATAGCAGCACCCTAAAATTACTCTATTGGCAAGCTCCCACAATTCTTAATCCTCATCTCTCCACTGGTTTTAAAGATGCGGAGGCTAGTCGTATTAGCCTC
>CAKZYI010000124.1 GCA_937884735.1 uncultured Pleurocapsa sp. | reverse complement strand
GTTTCTTCATAGGTTTGCATATCCATAAAGACAAAATCATCGCTGTCTTTATAGGTATATTGCATGTTGCGCTTTTCCAAATTTGCTTGAGGAACAGTTTCACCAGCGCGGAAGGTTTTTTCGACTGTGTTTCCTGACTGTACGTTTTTGAGCTTTGTTCTCACAAAAGCAGAACCTTTTCCTGGTTTGACATGAAGGAACTCCACCACTCGCCAGACAGAGCCATCTAGCTCGACAGTAACCCCTGTGCGAAAGTCATTACTAGAAATCATGAAGCTAAAAATATGTGCTTAGAGATCGACATTTAATTGTACCTGATGAGGGGCGATCAAAAGGATTAAGGACAAAGGATAGAAAATAAAGATAGTGGAAAAACTTGATTAAAGTTAATACTGCTTAAGTAAAGAAATGTTGACAAGGGAGATCGATAACTAAGAACATACACCTTAGTAGGTTTGGTTATTTCTCTGTTCGCGCTGCGCTCAGGATACATTTTATGAACAAGAAAAAAAATATATTTTTAAAATGCTGCAAGCTATGGTTTTCCAACCAGGCTTTAACTTTTTTGCTGACTGTGACAGTTTTTGGTGCAAGTTTTTTGGGCTGGCAGCCTCAAGCTGCCGCTATCTTAGCTCAGGGTGATGCTGTTACCGATCCAAGAGCAATTCTCCAATATTCTTTACCAATAGAAAATAAATCTGTCCGCAAACTTCAAAAAAGCTTAGAAGATATTTCCAATCAACTTCGGGGTAAGCGTTGGAAAAATATTGGCAAAGATCTTAGAGATGCAAATTCTGTATTGGGTTATGGTCGAGATAAACTCCTGGCTAGTATTCCCGAAGATCGTCAACCTCAAGCAGAAGCTTTGATTGATCGCTTGACTACTGGAATTGAAGAAATTAGGGAAATTATTGACACTAAAGACCGCGAAGCTACTTATATCAAGAGAAGAGAGCTATTAAATTTGGTTGGGGATTTAGAAGAGCTAATGGTAGTTGGCTATCCCTTTGAAGTGCCAGAAGAATATAATAATTTACCCCAACTTCTCGGACGAGCTACCGTGGAGATGGAAACGAACAAAGGCGACCTCACTGTTATTGTAGATGGATACAGTGCCCCTGTTAACGGTGGTAACTTTGTCGATTTGGTCAATCGTGGCTTTTATGATGGTTTAGACTTCAATCGTGCTGAAGATTTCTATATTTTACAGGCGGGCGATCCACCAGGGGAAGCAGATGGTTTTATCGATCCCAAAACTAATGAATATCGTGCTATTCCAATAGAAGTTTTGGTCAAAGGTGATGAGCTACCTGTTTATGGCGAAACCCTAGAGGAATTGGGTCGCTATTTAGATGTGCCAGCAATCCCTTTTAATTCTTATGGTGCAATGGCACTAGCCCGTCCTGCCAACGATCCTAATGGTGGTTCTTCGCAGTTTTTCTTCTTTAAATTTGATACAGAAATTACCCCTCCTGGTTATAACCTCATGGATGGTCGCTATTCTGTATTCGGCTATCTGGTTGAAGGGAAAGAAGTTCTAGAGGAATTGACTGCTGGGGATAAAATCATATCTGCTAAAGTCATTGACGGTATTGACAACCTAAAAGAACCAGTTTCTTAATTAGTAATTACTGATTACTAATTACGGATTACGGATTACTAATTACTGATTATTGATTATTGATGGTGGGCAAAGAAAATCAGCTTGTTAACAATCTAACAATCTACTTCATATTGCCCACCCTACGGTCAATTAAACTGTCGAGGAAAATGATAGATGAGAACCGTTAAAGAAATAGGAGAACATGGTCTGTTAGAAAGGTTACAGCGTTATTGTCCAGCGGATATAGTAGGGGATGATGGAGCGATTTTAACTACAGATCCCCACAAATCTTTGGTAGTTACTACCGACGTACTGGTAGATGAAGTTCACTTTAGCGATCGCACAACTTCCCCTTGTGATGTCGGTTGGCGTGCTGCGGCGGCTAATTTATCAGATTTGGCTGCAATGGGAGCAACGCCTTTAGGAATTACGGTTGGTTTATCTTTGCCAGGAGATAAACAGGTTGATTGGGTTGAAGAACTTTATCGAGGAATCGATGCCTGCCTCAATTTGTATCCTACACCCCTCGTAGGTGGTGATATTTGCCGTTCTCAGGTTACTTCTATTGCTATTACTGCCTTTGGTGAAGTCGATCCCCAAAAAGCTATTTTACGCTCCTCTGCTCGTCCTGGAGATGCCATCTTCATTACAGGTTTGCATGGCTTATCCCGTGGAGGATTGGAACTATTACTAAATACCCATAAAAAAACTGCCTTAGACTCAATCGAACAGGAAAAATTAATTAAAGCGCATCAAAGACCTTTGCCTAGATTAGATGTCTTAGAATATTTAGCTCAAATTCCTCCAGAAATTGCGATCGCAGGAATGGATAGTAGTGATGGGCTAGCCGATGCCATCGAGCAGATTTGTAAAAACAGTGGAGTTGGTGCAGTTATAAATAGAGAGAATTTAAGTCTTGATTCGGGACTGATTAAGTTAGCTGGAGAAAAAAAAGCGGAAGAGTGGCTGCTTTATGGAGGAGAAGATTTTGAGCTAGTTCTATGTCTTCCCGTATCTTTTGCCTCATTCTTAAAGGAAAAATTGGGTAAAAATGCAGCAATCATAGGTGTCGTTACTCATAATACTGAAATTCAAATAGTTGAAAAAAGTAATTTAAAGCACCAAAAAACCTTAAATATAAATAAAGGATTTCAGCATTTCTAGTTATCATAAGTAACCCTGATGTTCAATTATGTAACTATTCAAGTTTAAAAATTTAATGCTTAAATTAGAACAATTAATTTCAAAATTAAATCAAAACCATCTTGGATTAAAAACCGTTACCCTGGTAAAAATTCACTAAAAAATGGGAATGCTAATTTTGAAGAGAAATTATAAATTGCGCGATCGCAATTCATACAGCCTTTCTCTGGGGAATCAATCATCGAATTTGTGATGAATCAACCTAATCAGTGTTCTGCTCAATCCTCACCCACCATAATTTTCCCTCTGACCATGGAACAGCAAGATATTTCTAGTACGATGCCTCACTCATCAAAGATTGAGCATTTGTCCAGTGATATTCTGAAAATTATTCTTAAAAGTCAGAATGTTGATTATTTATTGTCCGACTTAGCACATAAAATTGGTAGTTCATTGGGAGCAGAAGTCTGCATTATTATTTCTGCCATAGCTGACAAGTCCAACCAAGTTAGCTTTTGGCAAGAACAACAAAATTCATGGTTAACTCAAAGCACAATTTTTCATGAATTGAACAATTTACAGTTCAATCATTTCGAATCATCGTCTTGCGTTTTAGAACTAGTCGATAGCCTACTCAAACAAGCACTACCAGCAACAAAAAATTGTTTAGGTATAACTACTCAAAACCAACACCAAATCAACGGCTTAATTTTATTGCTCAAGTCTAATTCTTCTGACTGGACTGACTCTGACCACGAGCTATTAACCCTAATTTCAGATTCAATGTCGATCGCTATCTCTCAAACTCAACTCCAACAACAAACACATACCAAGTCCCAATATCACTCTTTACTAAAGAATTTAAGTCGAGAGATTAGTGACAGTTCCCATCCTGATTTGATATTTAAAAACTGCCTAACACAAGTTTGCTCTACTTTGAAGTTAGACCGAGGCATGATTTTGATGTTGAAATACCAAAATCCTCTACAGGCCAAAAACAGAAGAAATCAAAAATCTGTTCAAGGCACAGTAGAAATTGCTTGTCAGTGGAATATCAACACTAATTTTACAGAGCCTCAAGATAAACAATTTTTCAATTTTAGCTATTCTGCTATCTGTCAACAAGCGTGGCAAAATGCACCCCAATATTTATGTTTTGAATCTGGCAAAACTTTTCCCGATCTAGACAGTCAAAACAGCTCTCTTTCAATTCCATCTAATGGTGATGCTTTGGCAATTGTGCCCTTAATGGGCAAGAAGAGTAATGAAAATTCTCCCGCAGTAGTATGGGGATTCCTAGTTCTACAGCACGATTCCCCTCATTGTTGGTCAGAAGATGAATTAGATTTGATTGATTGGGTGGCGGTTCAAATTGGGACTGCTATTGTTCATCATCAAACTCTCAATCAGGTACAGTCAATTGTTGAAGAACGTACTGCTCAATTAAAGTGGAGCTTGGATGTTCAAGCAAAACTTTCAGAAAAAATGCGTCAGCACATTGAACAGCTACAGAAATTAAATCAGCTTAAAGATGATTTCATGAACAGCATGAGTCACGAACTCAAAACGCCTCAAACAAGCATGAATATGTCGATTATGATGTTGCGCCAGGCGCAAATTTCTCCCGAAATGCGTGAAAAATACCTCAACATCTTAGAGCAGGAATGGAATCGAGAATATGGTTTGATCAAAGATTTGCTGACCTTACAAGAGTTGGAATCGGGAGAATTGGCTTATAGTCCTGAAGAATTAGATTTGAGTCAGACAATTAATAGCTTGGTGCAGTCTTTTCAAGACAGATTACCAACGCACCAAGGTATAAAAGTAGAAACCAAAATTTCTGAGTCCGAGCTTAAAATCAATACCGATGTTGAAAGTCTTACTAATGTTCTGAATGAATTATTAGCAAACGCTGGTAAATATTCGGCTGCGGACACTACTATTGAGTTGACTGTAGAAAATCAGACAACTTTAAAAGGTAAAAATATTGTGATTGCGATCGCAAACTACGGTGAAGGAATCACCCCAGAAGAACTTCCCTATGTCTTCGATAAATTTCGTAGAGGTGCAGGGGTAACGGATAGAGCGGTGCCAGGAACAGGTTTAGGTCTGACTTTGGTACAAAACTTAGTCGAACATTTAAACGGTACAATTCGCGTTACTAGTGAGCCTTCAAAAGCCAATGCTGAAATGTTTGTTACTAATTTTGTATTAGAATTACCTCAATTTCAACCAGCTATTAGTTAAAAATAGTAAGAAGTTATTGTTCTAGTTGATTTAATCTCGGAATTGGTCGATTCTTTGATATTTTTATGAAATGGCAATCAAAAAAAAAGCTCGCAAATAAAAAACTATAAAAATTGTCACCAGTTAGCTATTCTTATTCGCCATTTTTGCGCCAGTTCAAAACATTTAGTATTGCTTTTAAGCTAATTTTTTCTCTTTGGTGGAACAAAAATACTGGCAATGATTCCCCTCGCAGTAGGCATCGAATAGCCAAGTGGTTGGTCAGAAATATTTTAGAATTAGGGCCTACTTTTATTAAAATTGGGCAAGCCTTGTCTACTCGTGCCGATTTAATCCCCATTGAATATATTGAAGAGTTTAGTCAACTACAAGATCGAGTACCCTCTTTCAGCTCAGATTTAGCGATCGCCGCCATCGAGCAGGAATTAGGTAAACCAATCTCAATTTTGTATGCCGAATTTAACTCTACGCCTATTGCAGCAGCTAGTTTGGGTCAGGTACATAAAGCCAGGCTACATACAGGAGAGGACGTAGTAGTCAAAGTACAGCGTCCTGGTTTAGCCAAACTTTTCAATCTTGATTTTGAAATCTTACATCGTTTAGTAAGATGGCTAAATCGTTTCCTAAAAGGAATTAGAAAATTTAATTTAGAAGCAATTTATCGCGAATTTTTCGAGCTGCTATATTTAGAAATTGACTATATCCACGAAGGTAAAAACGCCGATCGCTTTCGCGAAAATTTTCAAGGTTATCAACGAGTTACTGTGCCTAAAGTTTATTGGCAGTACACTACTTCCAAAATTTTAACCCTAGAATATTTACCAGGCATAAAAATAGACGATCGACGTGCTTTAGAAGCCAGCAAAATTAACACCCAAGAAGTAATTCAGTTGGGTATCACCTGTTATTTAAAGCAACTATTGGAAGACGGTTTTTTTCAATCCGATCCTCATCCTGGCAACATGGCAGTCAGCCAGCGAGGAGATATTATTTTCTATGATTTTGGCACGATGGCAGAAGTCAAAACCATTGCTAAAGATCAAATGGTAAAAACTTTTTTTGCTGTACTCAAAAATGATAGTGAAGAAGTAGTAGAAACCCTAATTTATATGGGTTTGATCGAACCTGTCGCGGATATGACTCCTGTAAAACGGATGATTTCTTTTATGATGGAGGAATTTCGCGAAAAACCCATAGACGTTCGAGCTTTTGAACAATTGAGTGACGAAATATACTCCATTTTTGAGCAGCAGCCATTTCGCCTGCCGCCACAAATGACTTTTATCGTCAAGTCTCTAACTACCCTAGATGGTATTGCCAGAGCGTTAGATCCTCAATACAATTTACTCGCAGCAGCCCAACCTTTTCTAAAACAAATAGCTTTTTCTCAACAACAAGGAGGAATGCTAGGGGTTTTAGCCAGACAAACAAAAGATTTTATTCAATATAAATTTAAACAGCCAAACCGCACTCAACTATCAATAATGCGCCTCGAATCTAGATTGGATTTGGGTGAATTACAGGTAAAAGTAAAATCAATTGAAAGCGAAAGATCCTTAAAACAAATTCAGCTAGGAATCAAAAGCCTAATCTACACTTGCTTGTCTGGTTTTAGTTTGCTATCAGGCTCGGTGCTGTTAGTCGGTCAACTAAAAGGAGTTGCGATTGCTTTATTTTGTTTTGCCGCTTTTAGGTTTATCTTGCTTCTACGTTCTTTAACTAATATGGCAATGATTGAAAAAATGTACAAGATGGCTCAGAAGTAAACTATTCCTTATCCTTCATCCTTTATCCTTACGAACTCTTAAACATTTAAATCTCAAATGAAACCGCTACGATACTTGAATGTATCCATAATCACAGAATTTCCTAAAATACCCCAAATAGCAGATAATATTAAGCGGGACTATGATTGAATTGAGAATTTATCTGTAAGCCATGCCCAAAACTAAGCGCAAAACCTTCTTACTAGATTTTGAAAAGCCTCTATGCGAGCTAGAATCTAGAATAGAGCAAATTAAAACCTTAGCAGAAGAAAATCAAGTTGATGTCTCGGCAGAAATATCTCAACTTGAAATTAGGGCAGATCAGCTACGGCAAGAAATTTTTAGTACTCTAACCCCTGGACAAAGACTACAGCTAGCTCGTCATCCCCGTCGTCCTAGTACTCTAGACTATGTTCAGGCTATTAGCGATGAATGGATAGAACTTCATGGCGATCGCGGTGGCTATGATGACCCTGCTTTGGTAGGTGGAGTGGCTCGTATTGAAGGTCGTCCTGTAGTGATTATGGGACATCAAAAAGGTAGGGATACCAAAGATAATGTAGCCCGTAATTTTGGCATGGCTTTCCCTGGCGGTTATCGCAAAGCATTGCGTTTGATGGAACATGCCAACAAATTCGATATGCCGATTTTAACCTTTATTGACACTCCTGGAGCATGGTCAGGAGTAGAAGCAGAGAAATTAGGACAGGGAGAAGCGATCGCTTATAACCTCAAAAAAATGTTTAGTTTCGATGTCCCAATTATTTGCACCGTTATTGGCGAAGGCGGATCGGGTGGTGCTTTGGGAATTGGGGTGGCAGATCGTTTGTTAATGCTAGAACACTCGGTGTATACAGTTGCTAGCCCTGAAGCCTGTGCAGCAATTTTGTGGAAAGATGCCAAAAAAAGCGATCGCGCAGCAGCAGCACTAAAAATTACTTCTTTGGATTTAAAAGAATTAAATATTATCGACCAAATTGTTCCCGAACCTAGCAGCGGCGCACATGCTAATCCCGTTGATGCAGCAGCCAAGTTAAAAGAGGTGATTTGGAAAAACCTGGAACAGCTTTGGCAAATGACTCCCAAACAGCGCAAAGACATCCGTTATGAGAAATTTCGCAACATAGGACAATTTGAAACTATTTCAGGTTAAAAGCTGATTTCCCAAACCGATCGATTAGTAATGCTATAATTGCTAATGCAACATTTTGTTACATTAATTTTAATGTAGGGTTGCAAACAAACGAGCTAGTTAGCTAATGCTCTATTATTAGAGCTTCAAAACTAGTAATAAGTGACAGACAATTTATCAAGTTAAACAAACACTTGCAGTATTTTATATTTAGCATCATCAATGGTGAAAATATTAGACAATATCAAGCTAATCTGATGAGCAATAAAGTTATTTCTAAGAATGCAGTTCTAGCTGAATTCTAGATTACTCCTGCAAGCGTGCAATTTTACAACAAGAACGAATTTGGGAAACCATAACAAATAATGAATCCACCCTCAAATCAACTACGAGCAATAGTGACAGGTGCAAGTAGTGGTATTGGAAAAGCGACTGCTTTAGCCTTTGCTAAATCGGGTATTGAGGTTGCTTTAGTTAGTCGTTCTATGGTTAAGTTAAAAGCCGTAGCCGAGGAAATAGAAGCGTTAGAGACTCAGACCAAGGCAAAAATCTATTCTCTAGACTTAGAAGTATTGGACGAGGTTAAGGAGCAAATCAGCAAAATTTGTCTTGACTTTGGCTCAGTCGATATCTTAGTCAACAATGCAGGGATGGGCTACACCAACTCTTTGTATAAAACTTCTTTAGAAGATTGGCAGAGAGTACTAAACCTAAACCTAACGAGTGCATTTCAGTGTATTCAGGGGGTTCTACCTCATATGCGCAATCGCAAATCAGGGACTATTATCAACGTTGCTTCTATCGCTGCTTTTAATGCTTTTCCCGATTGGGGTGTATATGGTGTGAGCAAAGCGGCTTTGGTTGCTCTAAGCAAGGCTTTGTCAGTGGAAGAGAGAGGAAATGGTGTTCGTACCGTAACTGTCTCTCCAGGTTCGGTCAATACACCCATTTGGGACACAGACACCGTACAGGCAGATTTTAATCGGGAGGCGATGCTAAC
>CAKZYI010000123.1 GCA_937884735.1 uncultured Pleurocapsa sp. | reverse complement strand
CACAAATCCACCATCGTCATTATTAGAACCTTCAGTAGTGACGATCTTAAGACCTAGTACATGGTTAGTAGTCACCCCATATTTAAGACAGTGGACTCCACCAGAATTTTCGGCTACATTTCCACCAATCGAACAAATTATCTGGCTAGAAGGATCGGGTGCATAGTAAAAACCTGCGCCACTAACGGCTTGAGTTACCCAGTTATTGATGACTCCTGGTTGAACAGTAATGCGATGATTGTCTAGATCTTGATGGAGAATGCGATTCATTCTGGCGGTGACAATTAACACACCATTTTCTGTGGGTAATGCTCCACCTGATAAACCAGTACCCGCCCCTCTGGCTACCCAAGGCAGATTGTTGTCATGACATACTTTAACCACACCCGATACCTCTTCTGTGGTGCGAGGCAATACCACTAAACTAGGACGTTGACGATAGCTAGCCAAGCCATCGCACTCATAGGTTAAAAGCTCTTCTTTGCGACGTACTACCCCATCTCGACCAACTATTGCTTCTAGCTGCTTGATAATGGGCTGCCACTTGTCTTTAGTGCGGTCAAAAAACTTACTGAGTACCATCGCAATTATCGAACCTTGTTCGTCTGTCCCTATGTGCTAATTATTAATGATTTAAATAAAACAAGCAATGGGAAACAGTAAATACTCTAGAAAGAAAAGTTGCCAAATAAACTGATAAAAATCTGCGATCGCATTTTTCTCCTCTAAATTTACATCACGACTACGCCACCATAACAAAACCAATAAGATCAGATGGCTGGTAATAAAGAAACTGACGTTGAGGGAAGTCAACCAAAATAAACCCGCAGCGATCATGCCAAAATAGCAAACAGTAATTACTCCACGAGACAGGTTAAACACTGCAGGTTTGCCTATAACTAAAGTAAAAGTGTTGATATTATACTGTCTGTCTCCTTCTAAGTCGGGGACATCTTTGAAAATAGCGATCGCGACAGTAAATAATAGGATAAATAAAGTTAAAGTCCACACATAGGGATTTAGAGCTTCTTGGGCATTAAATTTATTACCATAGTGGAGAAATAAGCCCTATTTTACAATATTTCCCCTTACTGTGAGAATACAAAAAGCCGCCAAAAATGGAAACTGTTTCAAGAGTATTGGTGTCATGGAATAGGCTGAACCAATTAACAAGCTAATTCCTACGGTAGCCAGTAGCCAAACTCCTGCAAAGCCAGCAATTAATAAAGATAAAATACCTGTGGTGGCTACAATTAATTTTCCCTGTTGTATGGTAAATTCTTCCGAAGCCAAAGGAAGATCGGGTTTATTGATGCGATCGATCTCTACATCATAAAGTTGATTCAAGCCTACAATGTAGACGTTGCCACATAGACAGGCGAACCAAACTGCCAACATCTGATCTAAATTTCTCGCTGAACTACCGTTGCCAGTAGTTCCCAAAGAAATAAAATATAGTGCCAACACACTCAGGCTAGTACCTATGATGGTATGAGGGCGAGAAAATTTCCAAAAGCTTTTTAATAGAGTCATATTGAAGAATGAAGACAAGATATTAATTAGTCCTGATTAAGCTATAAGCTTTTTACTGCTGCACTTAAAAAAACCGTAACTCGACGTGTAATTCTCGCCTAATAAGTAAAACGCATTTGAAAGATTTTCAAAATTTTTCAATTCACATTAGACGTAACCTAGATACACACAACGCCAGACCTAGTTATGTTTAATGTAGACCGAGCCAGCTATTGCAGGTCTACATAATTACTAGTTGTGAGAAATGTTGATAAATCATCTTGATAGTTCGGTGCGTGCAAAAACGTCGCCAAGTCAAAGACATTACGCTTATTGGTCTACTGATTTGTG
>CAKZYI010000122.1 GCA_937884735.1 uncultured Pleurocapsa sp. | reverse complement strand
CAGAGGCTATGTATCGTTGAAATAATCAGTAACAAATATTAAGTATTCGGGGTATTAAGTGATGAAAAGAAGAAGATTTTTAAATACAGTTGCTTACGCAGGAGCGGGATTGCTAATTCCTGTTGGATTGAATAGTTGCGTAGCTCAAATCGATGCCCAAACAAGCCAGCCTCAACGTTTGGTAGTAATATTTTTACGGGGTGCTATTGAAGGTTTGAATGTAGTTGTTCCTCATCAAGAGGCTGACTATTATCAATCTCGACCAACCGTGGCAATACCTTATCCTCAAGAGAAAAATGGTGTCATCGATTTGGATGGCTTTTTTGGTTTGCACCCCAAACTTAAAGACTTGCTGCCTTTTTGGGAGCAGAAGAGTCTAGCGTTTATTCATGCTAGCGGTTTACCACTTACAGAGCGATCGCATTTTCAAGCTCAAGATTATATGGAAAATGGTACACCAGGTATTAAATCTACGGCCGATGGCTGGATGAATCGGCTTTTGGCGGAATTACCTCAAAATAGACCGATTCTAGCCCTTAATGTAGGAGGAACTACTCCTTATATACTCAAGGGATCGATGGAAATAGCTACTTTAAGACCAGGGAAAAACTCTACTGCCCCAATTGTTACAGATCGTACAGATATTAGTCGGGCGTTTGGCAGTCTTTACAGTGGAAAAGATGATTTGAGTAAAGCTTATCAAAATGGAAGCAAGTCTAGAATGGCGGTATTAGCTGAATTAAACCAAGAAATGATGTCTTCTTCTCGTGGAGCAAATAACGTTAATGCTTTTGTTGATGATGCAGCAGAAGTAGCCAGGCTTATGGTAGGAAATACGAGGACTCAGCTAGCATTTATGGAAGTAGGAGGTTGGGATACTCATATTAATCAGAATAGTATCCATAACAACTTGCTACCTAATTTGGGGCGAGGTCTAGCAACTCTTGTAAAAGGATTGGAGCCAATATATTCTGATACAACAATTGTAGTGATGTCAGAATTTGGTCGCACAGTTAAAGAGAATGGTAACAAAGGAACAGACCATGGACATGGAAATGTAATGTGGCTTTTGGGTGGCAAAGTACGTGGGAAAAAAGTCTACGGAGAGTGGCGTGGTTTGCAGGAATCTGCACTACACGAAAACCGAGATTTGCCTGTTGCTACGGATTTTAGACAGCCGATTGCTTCAGTTTTACAAAATCGTTTGGGGCTTAACGATAATAGTTTGGGTCGAGTTTTTCCTGAATATAAGTTAACTCAAACAGAAGACTTTTTGGCTTAATCTAAATTAAATTTGGTTGAATTATTTGTATCCAATCAAAATAATTATCGGTTATGGATTACCACGTTAGCATCAATGCTTGTAAGTTTAAACATTACTGTTCCAAATGCTTTTACCCTTGTCTTCATTAAAACGATAAAACAAATTTTCATCCTTGAACGAATGATCGTTAGTAACGTGGTTGACAATTCCCTTTTCTATCATTTTTTGCCCGATTTTTACTGCATCTGTTCGAGATACTTTTATTTTTCCGACAATCCAATCTACTGCTTCATTACCTAAAAAACAGCGTTGATACAATTTTAATTTATAGCGACGAGTTTTGATTTCTACGCCTTGTTCTGATCGCATTTGAGCTGCTATTTGCCTAATACTAATGCGACTAATATCTGATGTAGATTTACTAGTGCTTTTTCTGGAGGATTCTTGCTCGGAAGATTTTTCGCCACCTAAAACTTCTAAAATATCTTTTTGTTTATAACGTTGATTTTCCATCCAAATGCCGACGCTCTTTCTTTCTTTGATCAGCAAAGTGGGAATTTTGGAACGTTCTTCATGGTCTAAATATTCTTCGCGACATTCTTTTATGGCTACTTCTAATTCTTCTTTGGGAAATGCTTTGGCTCTTGTAAAAATCTTGCCATTGTAGATAATTCCTGTTGTAGCTGTGTCTTGACCCTGTAGCTTACAATATTTTATTTGTGTATGATCTAAGAAGAGCATTTGTATCTTTCTCCTAGTATTCTTCGGTAATTAAATGGCTCGATATTTGGTGCATCTCAGACATGAATTATTAACTATCTATATTGCTATGATTATGATTTGCATTGATATTTGATGGTGACAATCTCAGTATATTCAAAATTATTTAAACTGTGTCTAACTAAAGAGTAATTTTGCTGTTCTAAATCTAACCAATCTGGCTTACAATCTGTTTTTGGCGAATAATAGGTTAGCACATATTCTTGACCAATTCGAGATTTGGTTTCTGTCTGTACTTCTCCCCGCCATTGGGTTTTAGTTGCCAAAATAATTAATTGATTGGCTAATTCGGGAATTGCTTTGGCTACCTGTTGGCGATAAATTTGGTCTAAACTCCCAAAGGGAGAATCCATAACAATGGGGAAAGTGCTGCTGTCATAACCTACCAAAGTATTCTGTTGACTCCATTGTCTTACACGGTCAATGATTCCGCCAATAAAAGAAAGACTCAATATTTGATTTTCTCCAGTGGATGCAGCCACGGGTACTTCGACTCCTGCAATATTTTGGACTAAAGTTAATTCATAATTATTACTTAGTTTGGGAGTGTATGGAGTAAAAGAGATAAAGCTAAATATCTCCTGTACCTTTTGTTCTAGGGCTAGACGAAACTGCTTTTCTAGAAGAGTTCTGACTTCATTTAATCTAATAATTGATTCTTGAGCAGCACTAATACGTCTTTGTGCTATTTGTTGTTTGTTTTCGGTGAGTTTATGTTGAGTAATTTGTTTGATTAACTGGTGTAATTGTTCGGCGCGATCGCTTTGTTGTTGTTGATTAACACCCTGTTCTAAAATTAAGTTTTTAATTTCGGCTTCTATCTGTTCTATTTGCTGCTGTAGCTGCTGTATATCTCTATTAGGATAGGTTTTAAGCTGCTTGTTGGCTGAGTTTATTTCTGCTTCTAAACGATTTATTTCTAAATATTGATGATTTATTTCTGCCTGCTGTTGGTCTAGCTGTTGCCAGAAATCGCTTGTTTGGAATTCTATTTTAGTTACTTGAGTTTCCAGTCTAATTGCCGACTCTTCTATATTTTTTAGCTCTACTTTTTTTAGCCAAGATTTGACATTATTGTAGGTGTTCGTTTCGGGAATTAGAGTCGAACCACAAATACAACTTTGTCGATCTAATAATTGTTGAATAAACTCTTGCTTTACTCCACTTGACAATTGACCGCGATCGCGCAAATTTTGTAACAAAGTAATAAAGCGATCGCTAATATTATCTAGAAAAACCGTGTGGCTTGTTTGAGATAAGATTTTTTTGAGCTTAATCTTGCTTTGAATAAGATCCTTTTTAAGATTTTTTTGTTGACTAACCAATTTGGTTTTTAGTTGCTGTATTTTATCCGCACCACTAACATCTAATAATTGTCGAGATAGATGCAGTTTGTGCTGTTCTAATTGTTGTACCTTGGTAATATTATCTTTAAGTTCTTGCTTGAGACTTTCTATATCTTGCTCTAGCTTTATTTGTCTGCTTACCAACTCTTTGGTTCGAGCATCGCCTAACTCTTGAAGTTCTTCTTGTAAAGTTCGCTTGGCTTTTTTCAGATGCTCAATTGCCCGATCTAAAATTTTTACTCCCAGCAATTCTTTGGTATCTTCAGCAATACTGTATTCTTGATTGTGACGAAAAAAACTATCAATTCTTTCCCCATCAAAGAAAAAATATTGATGCAGGCTAGCAGGTAAAATTCTTTCAATGATATCTTCGGCTGCTTCTAACGGCGTATACCATCGCCCATCGTCTCCTGCCACCAACATAAACAACTTAGTGGGGGTGTATTTAACTTCGATATCCGAAATTTTGTTAGCGTAACATTTGCGCTTAATTTGATACAGCTTGCGATCGTGTTCAAACTGCAACTCGACCCAACATTCTACAGCTTGTTCCAAATTTGCCTCTGTAATTGCTCGTTGATTAACTAACAATTCGGGAGAAGCAAAAGCAGAAGTAAATCGTTCGTATAGTACCCAAGTAAAAGCATTTAAAATAGTTGTTTTTCCTGCACCATTATTGCCATAAATAACCGTGGTGTTTCTCTCTCCGCTGGCAAATTTGATTTGTGGCGTTTTATTATAAAATTGTCTAAAGTTACATAGTTGCAGGTAATTTAATTTCATTGCACGACTTTTTTAATAATATTTAAAATATCCTCATTGATATTTCTTGGAGTTTTTAAATATAGTTTATCTTTTTCTAGCTGTAACACCTGTTCGATAATATCCTTTACTTCAGGTGATGCGCTAGTAATGGGTTCTTGAATAGAGCTTAAATCTGGATTGGATGATTGTCTGTTATTTTTCATATTAGTTTGCTTGTTGACTTTTGATTAGCTATATTTTCCGCATTCAAACAACAATAGACATTATTAACTGCGCTCATTTTGACGTATTCATTAGAGTCTTCTTGCAGCTTTTCTAAAATAATTAAAGGTGTATTAGTGTTTTTTGCTGCTTCTTGTCGATCTATCCAATCCGAACTTACTGCTAGCTGTTTTAAGATAGAAATTAACATATCTTGCTTTTTAATATATTGTTGTTTAATAGACTTACGTAAACAATAATTTTTCACAGTTTTTGTCAGTAATCTTAAACATTCAAGTGGTGTATTTGGGTTTTCTGTGACAGCTTTACGAACAGCTTCAATAGGATCTTGAGCTAATTTAGCTAACATATCAGGTGATGTGTCAGGATGACCTGCTACTATCTTACGAATATATTTACTGGGATGATTCGCTAAGTCATTTAATATATTTTTTGGTAATCTTGCATTAATCAAAACTTTACGCCGAATAGAATTACGACGTAAGGAAATTACTCTAATAAGAAAATCAGTATTGCTGATATTGTATTTTCTTTTAAATATTTTAATGATTTTTTTGTTTACATATACTGATAGCTTTTCTTCAATATAATTATTTTGTTTTTCAATTAACTGTGCATCAAAAATATTTGCTAATATATTATCATTACAGATAGATGAATAAATATAGTAATGGTTTTGTTTAACTAGATTGTTCAAAATATTGATAGGCGTATTGAAGTTTTTAATAACTCCCATACAAACTTCTTGCTCAGAATCATTAGCTAGCTTACTCAATATTTCTGCTGATGCTTTGGGATTATAGGCAACAGCTCGACGAATAGACTTATTACTATGATTCGCTAACTTAGTTAATAGATTATCTGGTGTCTTAGGATTTCTGGCAACGGCTCTAATTACAGATAAAGCATTATCACTGGATAATTTAGTTAATATTTCTGCTGGTGTTCTAGGATTTCCTGCAACTCCCCGACGAACAGAAGCAACATAATCATCTGACAACTTAACCAACAAATATTTTGGTGTTTTACGACATTTTGATACAGCAATACGAGGATTACTGTATGGATGTTCGGCTGCTGTTAATAAAATATCTAAAGAAGCATTAGGATGTTTTAGAATTTTGCTAGTGAAATAATTAGACAGAACAGAATTAAGCAGTTTGTATAGTGTTTGTTCGGTGGTGTTACGATTTTCTAGAACTGAAAGTAAGACATAGTAATCTTTATCTTCACCCAATCTATTTAGAATACGTCCTGTTATCTTACTATTTTTAGCAACTTGACCTCGAATATCACAATCAAGATCGCTACTCAATTCTTCTAGTGTTTCTAGAGATGTTGTCGTACTAGTTGCCAAACACATCTTTAAAAAATTATTATTACTATCTTCTAATAGTAAAAGATTAAAAACGGGATTATTAACAATTTCATCAGCAAATTCTATACCCAGTTTTTTTAATACTTCTATTGGTGTATTTGGATTACTTGCTACTAATTGACGAACTTCTTTATTTCCCTGGCTAAGTAAACTTAGAATGTCCCCTGGTGTATTTTCATTTCTAGCTAGATTTTTTTTCTCTTCTGATGTTGTTAGTTTGCCTATTTTTAACACACTATTTTTAAACTGCACAAAATATTAAAATACAATATAATTCAAACAGTATTAATTAGTCAAAACAATTAATTAAGGTTATCTTTGGTAAAAAACGCCCGATCTAACCGATGAGCATCAGCAGTCTTGAATTTGAATTCGATTTGTTATGGGATGACTTATTTCCCGACTTAGACTTAGATACAGAAGTACGTCTAATTCCCAAACGCCGTTTTAAATTCGATTATGTGAATTTCCCTGCAAAAGTGGCGATCGAAATCAACGGACTAATATGGCATAAGGGAGGACACAGCACGGGCAAAAGCCTAATGAGAGACTATGAAAAGCTCAACCTGGCACAGCAACATGGATATTGTGTCTTTCAACTATCCAAAGAAATGATTACCGAACAATGGCTAAAAGCGATCGCCGAGACAATTCGCGATCGCACCAAACAAGCCGTTGCATCGGCATAACAAATGTT
>CAKZYI010000121.1 GCA_937884735.1 uncultured Pleurocapsa sp. | reverse complement strand
GAGTATCTGCTAGCTCAAAACATCCTTCATCCTCAGGCTTGTTATGATCGGCATAAAGAGCATCGGTATTAGCGCGATCGCTTTTTTTATTTGCTGCTTTGAGCTTTTCTAATTGTTCGCGACGAAAATTTATGTCCTTCGTTTTGCCAGTAGCAAAGAATTTCCTTTGACTAGAAATTATTTCTTTTACAGGGGTAGCAGTTAACATGAATAATCTTTTATTAAATAATTCTACTTACTATTTAAAGATAGAAGAATTATTATCAACGAACAATAACTAACCAAGCAGACAAATTAAACTGTGAGGACAAAGAACTAGACTAGAAAGCCAAAGATTATTGTCCTCTGTCCTCTGTCCCAATGCAAAATCACTTGTTACTTATTACTTATTACTCATTACTTATTACTTATCCTTTATCCCTGTCTCAGCTTATCCAACACACTGAGATCTTCCATTGTCGAGATGTCTCCCACCAAATCCTCTCCTGCTGCCAAATTACGCAAGAAACGGCGAATAATCTTCCCAGAACGAGTTTTAGGCAGGGCATCGGCAAAGCGAATTTCCCCAGGGCGAGCGATCGCGCCAATTTCTTGGACTACGTGCTGTTTCAATTCTTGCTTTAGTTCGTCACTCTCATCATAAGAACCCTCTAGAGTAACAAAAGCATAAACATCCTCTCCTTTTAACTCATCAGGGCGAGATACTACGGCAGCTTCGGCTACCGCAGGATGAGATACCAAAGCTGATTCTACCTCCATTGTCCCCAAACGATGACCTGAAATGTTCATAACATCGTCAACACGACCCATCACCCAATAGTAGCCATCTTCGTCTCTACGCGCCCCATCTCCAGCAAAATAAAGATAGTTACCGTCTTTTGGAGGAATATGTTCCCAGTAGGTACTGCGAAAGCGATCGTCGTTTTTATATACAGTACGCATCATACTAGGCCAAGGATGCTTAATTACTAAGTAACCACCTTCGTTATCCTCTACAGGATTACCTTCCAAATCCACAATATCAGCAATAATGCCAGGAAAAGGAAGAGTAGCCGAACCTGGCTTAGTGGGAGTCGCCCCAGGAATAGGAGTGAGCATAAAGCCACCTGTTTCGGTTTGCCACCAAGTATCGACAATGGGACATTTTTCGTTACCGATTACTTTGTGATACCACATCCAAGCTTCGGGGTTAATGGGTTCGCCTACCGTACCAAGGATGCGTAAAGAAGAGAGATCTCTTTTGTTAGGATGTTCGTCACCCATTTTAATAAATGCTCGAATAGCAGTAGGGGCAGTATAAAAAATAGTTACACCATATTTTTCTACTACATCCCAAAAACAGCCAGGGTTGGAAGGGCGGGGTGCGCCTTCATACATTACTGTAGTTGCGCCATTGGAAAGAGGACCATAAACAATATAGCTGTGTCCTGTAATCCAGCCCACATCAGCAGTACACCAATAGACATCATCATCTTTGATGTCAAATGTCCACTTAAAAGTCATATGAGTATAAAGATTATATCCCCCCGTGGTATGCACTACTCCTTTTGGTTTGCCTGTAGTACCACTGGTATAGAGAACAAACAGCAAATCCTCACTATCCATAGGTTCGGCAGGACATTCCTTAGAAGCATTTTCTTTGAGTTCGTGCCACCAAACGTCTCTTCCCGCCTGCATTTCAAGTTCTTGCTTTGTTCGCTGGACTACTAAAACATTGGTAACGCTAGGAACATCAGACGCGATCGCCTTATCTACTGCGTCTTTGACGGGAACAATTTTGTCCTTACGCCAGCCACCATCAGCGGTAATAACTAACTTTGCTTCTGCATCTTGCAAACGAGCTTTCAACGCCTCTGAACTAAAGCCACCAAAAACCACACTGTGGGCTGCACCAATTCTGGCACAGGCTAACATAGCGATCGCAGCTTCGGGAATCATGGGCATATAAATGCCAACGCGATCGCCTTTTTTAACTCCCAAATCCTTAATCACATTTGCCATCTGACAGCCTTCTTCATGCAACTGAGCGTAGGTGAGAGATCTAGAATCTCCAGGTTCGCCTTCCCAAATCAATGCAGGTTAGTCTTTGCGATGAGTTACTAAATGACGATCTAAACAGTTATAGGAAATATTAATTTTGCCACTCACAAACCACTTAGCAAAGGGTGGTTGCCAATCTAAGGTCTTGCCCCATCTTTTGAACCAATGAAGCTCTTTTTCAGCTAATTTTGCCCAAAATCCCGTAGGGTCTTGTTGAGCGAGGGCATAAAGTTTTTTATATTCTTCCATACTCTTGATGGAAGCATTTTGAGCAAATTCTGCGGGGGGATTGAATACTCTTTTTTCTTTTAAGATCGACTCTATGGTTGCTTCTGACATAGTTACTATTAACGGTATATCTGCTTACAGTTATTTGTAACGTCGATCTCGCCATAGTGATTTAATATTTAGGCAGTTAGTAAGAATTCTTTAAACTACTGCCTCAGTAAAGCCTATGCTCTTATTTGGAAGAAGGTTTCAATTTAGTTAATTTGAGAGTGAATTTACCACCGCTGGTATCACCAAAAGCCCTAACTCGCACTACATACTTTCCTGCTTCGTTAATGCGAGAGAAAAGAAGAGAATTGGTTGTTCCATCTGGCCCATCATCATTTTCGGCAACCTTTGCCCCATCAGCAGCAATAAGCATGACCATTGAATCAAAATTATCAGAAGATAAGTCGATCGCAACCTGATCTCCTTTTTCTAACTGCACATAATAATCGCGAGCAAAACCACCTTCTCCTGTGGGAATATCGTCTTCGGTCAAGACATCAGAAATTGTTTGTTCTGAACTAATAGCAAGTGGATCGTAAATCTTTGCCTGTGCTTGAGTAGGCAGGGTCTGCAATCCCACTGAACCAAAAACTATTGTCGCACCTAATGTTTTGAGCAAAAGGAAAATAGACCGAGTAACCATACTAATTACAATATTGGAATAGTTTAAATATTTTCAATGCTTTCATTATATCCATGCCAGGAAATATGAAAATAAAATTAACTACAATGTTCAATAAAATTGTTATCAAATGTCACGCGCCAATAAATTTGGTAGGACAGTTAGAAAAGCTAGTTTCCTTCTGTTGCCTAGCCTGCAAAAATTAAAGAGCGCGTAACACATAGTTACTAACAGTTTTAAATACTGACAAAATCAGCAGAAGTAAGATTGCTGGCATCAACATTGGCAACAATCGCCAAAACCTGATTACTATTACTCAAGTCTCTAATTATGGCATTTGCACCACCATCAACAATGTTTAAGTCGCTAAATCCAAGAGAAGCAGTTAGACCAAACATATCAGCACCATCGTCAAAGTCTTGAACGATAATTCTGCCAGAATTTGCCTCTAGAGTAAAGATATCTGAACCCGTGCCTCCTATAGCAACATCATTTCCAGCCCCACCTATTAAGGTGTCATCTCCATCATAACCAAGGAGCTTATCACTGCCGTCTCCACCCTCTAAGAGATCGTGACCATCTCTACCAGCTAAAATGTCATTATTTGAACCACCCATTAAAGTATCATCTCCTGAAGCACCATCAAGAGTGATATTTAACTGACTCACATCACTAGCATCAAGCAGATTGTCGCCGATCCCTCCTTTAATAAAGGCTTCTTCTATTTGACTGAGACTATCTGTTCCT
>CAKZYI010000120.1 GCA_937884735.1 uncultured Pleurocapsa sp. | reverse complement strand
CGGCAGACAACTATCTTGCAGTGCAGGTAAGAGTTGACAATGGTTATGTTCGTGTCTGGGGCTATACTACTCACCAACAGCTATAATATAAAGGTAACTTTAGCTATAGCGATCGCACTTATGGTCTAATAGATGACGATTTAATTAGTGACATTGATGTTCTTTGGGTGGCTAGAGAATTGTGTCCTAATGAGGTTACTCAAGCAGCAGTTGAACCAATTCCGTCCTTGGCTGAAGCTCAAGCAGATAGCTTAGTTAAACGTCTAGGTAGCCAAGCCCAATTGTTACCTAGATTAGCCGTCCCTTTCACTACCTGGGCTGCTTTGATTCAAAACAAAACTTGGTGTCGTCGTCTAGGGGCAACTCGTCAAGGTAATACTGCTAAAACACCTATAGTGCAGTGGTTGAAAGAAGGTGTTAGTAATGTAGCATCAGAACTAGGCTGGAGACAAATTGAAATCGCTCCTGGAGGAGTGGGTGCTAGAAGTGCTGCGACTTTAGAAACTGCTAGAAGTGCTGTTCCTTCCTATGGATTGGCAAAACAAATTGCGATCGCCAATCAACCTTATGAACTACGAGTTATTCCTCTAAATGAGACAGGTTCATGGAGAATAGAGCTTGGTTGTATTACACCTGGCTGTGTTATTTTACCTGGGGTAAAGCTAAGGCTGCTGACTGAAGACTTGCAGTCTTTTGAAGGTAATGAAGAAGTAGCTACAGAGCCAGAACCAGTTCTATTTATTGAAGTAGACTTGGAAGCAGGAGAGTCTCTAGTTTGGCAAGTAGAACCTACCCCCGATGGCTATAAGCAAGAAGTGTTGCAGTTTTAAAACTTTGGGAAAGTTGAGTTTTTTGATAACAGGCCATTCAGGACTTGAACCTGAAACCTACGCCTTAGAAGGGCGGTGCTCTATCCAATTGAGCTAATGACCCAGATTAGCCTGATAATCATAGCATATTGCCACCGAATATTGACAAGATAGGCTATATCTCGATTTAAAACAAAGCAATAGACTCAAACTAAACATCAAAGTAATATCTCATTGCGCCTGTTTTTTCGTCGTTATCAACATGAGCCAAGCCTTGTTTAATAGCGCGATCGAGCAATGGCTGAACTTTCTCGATGGGAAATTCTGTAGTTAGCATAGCTTGACCAATAGACAAAACGTTGTTGTGCTTTGCCGCAGCTCGAAGTAAAACCAACATAGGATCTGCTTCTTTTTTTTCTTTTTCGACTAATGTTACTTTGTGACCGTTATTGAGAGACTTAATGGTCGCTTCATGTAAAAGATAGATATTTCTTTCTTTCGTCATTCCAGGAATAAGAAATAAATCTACAAATTGACCCACACCGAAAAAACCTAGTGTAAAAAAGTAAACTAGACCGCTAGTAACTTTACCCGAATAAAAACGATGGATGCCACAAAATCCCATCATTCCAAATTCACTTAAAATGTAGTCTACACCAGTATCTTCTTCTTTTATTTGCTGGTTCATATTCAAAATTGAGACAAACTTATCTACTCTACTTTTATTATAGACATTTCGCCCAAAAGACTGTTGATACAAAATAATAAGCATTATTGATTAGTGAACTAATCAAGTGGTGGAGCAGTTAGTTGCTTGTCTTTTAATTTTTACCCAAGACTCAAGCTGGATGATGGCTTTCAATATTTTTCTCTAACTCTTTATAGGGAACAAGCCAAACAACATCATAGGGATGTAAAACAAGGAAAATCTTTTGTTGTTGTACTCGAAAACCTCTATTGCCGATTAAATCATACCAATAATTGTTTTTTGGAGTATTTGTTAGGTTATGATTTGCTAGCTGCAATTTCTCTATCGGGATTTCTAACTGACGAGTTTGCTGGGAAACATTAGTAATAGTTAAAACATGCTCTTCTTCACTAGGTGAAACTCGTAGTACTACAAAACATTGATTGTCAAGGTTAAGAATTTGTTGTTTTCCTTGGGGATGAAAAGCTTTTTGTCCTACACGATTTTCTAGTAGTTTACCTAAAGCTTTGGTAAGTTGAGACAGTTTAGAATTTGGTAATTTTAGTTCTTTATCTAGAGTAGTTTCTGCAATTATTTGTCGGTTAATATCTCTTTTGGATTTAGTTTTGATGACAGTATCCACATCATTGGTAGTACCAATTAAGCCGTGTAAATAAATTCCTGGTACACCCTTTAAAACTAGAGCAATGCTGCGAGAAGCAACAAAGCGTTTAATTTGAATAGCAAGGGGTTCATCTCCAATATCTACATTTAAGGCACTATACCAGGTAGTATTAATTTCATAGGGTTCGTCTTGACCGCCCGCACCTGTTTTATAAGAAACAAAAGCTCCATGTTCTCTGGCTCTACTAATCAGAAAATTAATATCTTCAGTAGAAAGGATATTTTTGACTCCCATCAAGCCAATACCATCATGAGTATCTAAAATATTGAGGTAAGTACAAGCATCGGCAGGAAATTCTAGAGTATTTGCCCATTTAGCCAAGTCTGTAATGTCTTCGCGGTAAAAAGTATGTAACACCAAGGGTGGCAAAGCAAAGTTGTAAACCATTTGAGCTTCATCATGTCCATTACCAAAATAAGCAATGTTTTGTTGATGAGGAATATTGGTTTCGGTAATTAAAGATACTCCTGGGGCAACTATGGCAAAAATGTCGCGGAACAGTTTGATTGTTTCGTGGGTTTGAGGTAGGTTGGCGCAAGTCGTGCCAGGAATTTGCCAAAGATAAGTTACCGCATCTAGGCGAATCAAGTCTGCACCACGACGAACATAAAGTAAGAGAGTTTCAATTACCCACAGCAATACTTTAGGGTTGCAATAGTTGAGATCGATTTGATCGGCAGAAAAAGTAGTCCACACCCAAATTGCACCGTTAATACTTTGGAATTTGGTGAGAACATCGCTAGTGCGGGGACGTACAATAAGACTGCGATCTTCTAGAGTCAATTCATTAGGATCTAAATATACTGTGGCAATGTCTTTGTATTCGGGATTGCCGCTAAGTAGTTTTTGAAAAGCTTTACTTTTAGATGAAGTATGGTTGCATACCGCGTCAAACATGAGTTTATATGAGTCGCCAATTTTGGCAATATCTTGCCAGGAGCCTAATTTGGGATCGACAATGCGAAAATCCGTTACGGAAAATCCTCGATCGCTTGAGTAGGGGAAAAAAGGCAAAATATGGAGGATATTAATCGCTTTTTTGAATCCTGGTACTTGTTCGAGGATGTGAACCAAACTGGCTAATGGCGAAGAGGTTTCACTGCGTAGTAAATCTCCATAGGTGATCAGAATTACATCCTCTTCAGTAAAGCGATTGCCTTGTTCAATTTTTTGTTCGGCTTCAATTCTGGAGTAGGGTTTATGAGCATAATAAACTTTCATTACCCTTTCTAATTCGGGTAAATACTCTTTGGCGACTTTTTCTCCATAAAGAAAGCAAAGTCGTTGTAAGATTTTATCCCTGGCTGGAGTCGAAATTTTTAAAGGAGAGCGATCGTAATCAGGATATTCGTAGTGACGGATTTTTGTCCAGTCTGTGATTTGAGAATTTTGAGCTTGTTCTTGAGGATTTAGGCTGATTTTGTCAGAAGCAACCATGCTTTTTCTTTTGTTACCTATAAGCAGGAATGATTTTACAACGACAGTTTAACTCGCCTTTAATCGAGATGTAATCAGTTTCGTATTATAATTCTCTAAAAAAATTGCACCCTAAAAATCGACTTTATGAGATATATTGTTGTAACAGATTTAGACGGGACACTATTAGACCACAAGACCTATAAATATGAGGCTGCTTTAAAAGCTATTGAAGAGTTAAATAA
This sequence comes from uncultured Pleurocapsa sp., assembly GCA_937884735.1. Taxonomy (GTDB): domain Bacteria; phylum Cyanobacteriota; class Cyanobacteriia; order Cyanobacteriales; family Xenococcaceae; genus Waterburya. The sequence continues at coordinate 831 of CAKZYI010000120.1, read as the reverse complement.
GCGCGACATTGCTATTATTTTCAATTCTAGTAAAACACAAGCAGAAATTTCTGAACTTCGTCGTCAACTAGACAACCATGAACCTTTTGTCTGTGAAAATGGCGGAATTATCTGTGGTATTGGTGATATTCAATATTTAGGGACTCCCAGAAAAGAATTTTCAGACAAACTATCTGCAATTAAAGAAAAGCTACAGCTTCGGTATCAAGGTTTTTTTGGAGCTACAGTAGACGATGTGATGAAATGGACGGGACTAGATTATCCTTCTGCGGAAAAAGCAATGCAAAGATCGGCAACAGAACCTTTATTATGGCAAGATAGCGATTTAGCATTAGATAATTTTCGCCAAGAGCTAGAGAAAATTAATTTGCAGTGCATCAGAGGGGGAAGATTTCATCATGTGATGGGGTTTTTTAACAAAGCAAGCTGTTTTTCGCAATTGAAACAACATTACAGTCTAATGTGGCAAGAAGAAGTCGGAATTATTGCTCTAGGGGATAGTCCTAACGACTTACCAATGTTAGAGCAAGCAAACTATGCCATTGTCATTCCTTCTGCTAAAGGCGGTAATTTAAAACCAAATAACTCTTCTGTTTATTATGCTAGTCAAGTAGCACCTTATGGATGGGAAGAAGGTATAAATTTTTGTTTGAATTTAGTAATCCCTAATTAAACTAGTAACAGATAGCTCCATCTATATAGCTATCATTCAAAAAAATATCTTGCGACACATTATAAATAATATTTTTTGGATATATTTTAAGAATATATTTATATTTCATTTAAGAAGGTTGCGAAATGGCTGATTTCTTTCAAAATGGAGAGATAACT
>CAKZYI010000119.1 GCA_937884735.1 uncultured Pleurocapsa sp. | reverse complement strand
GTTTTGCTGGGAGTAGCTATGCCTTTGAGATCATCACTTTTCTTGTTGGGAGTGAGAAGCGATCGCATTTTTGTCCGCAGTATAGATATGCTAATTAAAATTCCTCGTACAATTTAATCCCATTGCAACATTACAGATGTAGGTAATTTATTTAAGTAAAAGGCTGGTTTAAAGCGATCGCTATTTTAATAAAGTTAAGTTTTCCATATAGCGTCAGGCGATCGCATTGCTATAAATGTAGGGAGTCTATTCTAATTTCATTGAGAACTTCTTTAGCCAGCGATATAAACATTAAAAGTTAAGCCACAATCTTTATCAGCAGATTTTTGCATCGCCTTAAACTTTTTACCGCTCGATTAATTCTGCCAGTTGACCTTTTTGCCTGGGAGTTAATACTTTCATAATTTTCAGCCTCATTTCAAAGCGATCGCTGCTTAATTTTTGCAGCAGTGATTTTGTTGCTTGATACTGTTTTTTTAGTTCTTCATCAGAAGCATTTGTAGCTAAAAGAAGGCGCATTCTTTGGCGATTATTTTGCACTTGCTGCCTAATATTCTTATTTTTATTCCCAAACTTTTGTTCGATTGTTTTTATTTGTTGATATTGGTTGTTGCTAAGATTTAGCTGTTGCAGCATTTTGTTTATTTCGTCTTCTGCACCGTATCTTTTTCGATGTTGATGCTGGGCAAGCTGTGGTGCGATCGCAGGCTTTGACTCTGTTGAATTATCAGGACTTATTTGAGTGGCAGATGCACCTACAGGCAAAATATATAAAGCAATAGCTAGAGTTGTAAATTTATATTTTTGCATTTAATTATTGATCCAAGATTTAATTTTGGGTTCAATAGTTCTGCTTTTTAATAAATATTTAAAACCTTTTGCATTGCATTTGATAGCGATTTATAATTACACTTTTGTAATTTTTATTCAGAATTAAAAAGCTAGAATATAACTATTAGAATTGCACTGGTTGCATTCTGCAAATATTTTATAAATTGCGCTAAATAAAACTTGTTGATCGCGACAATTTACAAAGGCAATCCTGAATCGCCGTCAGCAAAGAAGTATCCAATGATTTAAGTTGATTATGCTTTGGCACTATTCTCAATAAGGTGAATATTATGAACGATCGCAAGTATCTCTTTTAAACCAAGCAACAATTACTACTATTTTATTCAATATGAATATAGAACCTTTGACCCTCGAATTAGAATTTAAAGTTTCTCAGTTCGAGCTTTTTATTAAACAACATCCCGAACGTTCTACTAAATTGGCAATTACAAATTACAGGAATCTTTTAGCTTTAATTCAGGAATACAAAAAGTTATACCAGAAGTATGAATTACTTCAGTCTGAATATTCGGAGTTTATTGACATATTAGAGCTAATTTCAGTAAGTTTTGTATCTGAAAGCTCTCACCATGAATAATTATTAACCCAAGTAAAGAGGTGAATTATTTCAATAAGAAGAATCTAAAATTCGCGATCGCCAATTAATCCTTGTATCATGGCTCAAAGGCTTTAATTGATGATTATGGATCGATTGATTAAGAACAACAAAAGTAAATTCGTTTGGCTGCTAGTTTTTGGGTTGTTCCTTAGTCTGTGTTTTGCCTATGGAATAATAAAACAAAATAATGCAACTTTGGTAGTAGAAGCTGCTAACAATATATATTTGCCATCCCGCCAAGACTTTAGAATTGTAGTAATTAGCGATCTTAATAGCCAATATGGATCTACTGAATACGAGCCAGAAGTAGAACAAGCGATCGCTTTAATGACCCAATGGCAACCTGACTTGGTTTTATGTGGTGGAGATATGATTGCAGGACAAAAAACATCTCTAACTAAGTCACAAATTGATGCTATGTGGCAAGCTTTTGATCGTCACATATCCGCCCCTTTGCAACAGCAGCAAATCCCTTTTGGCTTTACGATTGGCAATCATGATGGCTCTGGGGCAATTAAAAACAACAGCCTTATCTTTCAACAAGAGCGGGATTTAGCTCAAAATTATTGGCTCAAACATCAAGGACAATTAGGTTTAAATTTAATCGATTCAGAAAATTTTCCATTTTACTATAGTTTTCAGCAAAATGATATTTTTTTTATAGTCTTAGACGCTTCGACACACATCATCTCACAACAGCAATTAACTTGGGCAAAACAAGCATTAAATAGTAACGTCGCCCAACAAGCAAAAACTAAAATTGCGATCGGACATTTGCCTTTGTATCCTGTCGCCGCAGCTAAAAATAAGCCTGGAGAATATTTGGCTAAAGGGGAAGAAATGCGATCGCTTTTGGAACAAAATGATGTACAAGTATATATTAGCGGACACCATCATGTTTACTATCCTGGAAAAAAAGGGGATTTAGAATTGCTTCATGCAGGAGCATTAGGACAAGGAGCAAGACAATTAATCAACAGCGATTTATTACCTGCTCCTACTATTACAATAATTGACTTAGAAACAGCCATATCCAAGCTAACTTATACTACTTATAATGCCAAAACTTGGGAATTAATTACTCTAAAACAGCTTCCTTCTTCCATTACAGGAGAGCATGGTACTATCATGAGACGAGATTTGTAAAAGTGTTAGCGTGGTAACAATAAATAAGTAATTCCGCTAATAGCTGCCGCAATAGGCAAAGTCAAAAACCAAGAACTAAGTACTTTAGAAAACATTCCAATATCCGCAGTCTTGGAAACTACCCCTACACCAAAAATTGACCCTACCGATACATGAGTTGTAGAAACAGGCACGCCCATTCTACTGGCAAAAATCACCAAAAACCCAGTGACTACATTAGCCGATAAACCCTTGCCAGGATTGAGGGTAGTAATTTTATTACTGACTGTCATCGCTACTTTACGAGCATTCAATAAACCACCAACAGCCATTCCTAAACCTACTGCTAACATTCCTCCGCGAATTGAAAAAGCTGTCACCGTTAGTAGCAATGCAACAATTTTGGGGGTATCGTTTAAACCTCTAGCAAAGCTAACAGCACAAGCACTCAAAAAATGACAGACATCAACTACTTTTTGGCTATCAACACCCCAAAAATTTCCAACATAGCGTTGAATACAGTTTTCTTTAGTATCTACGGCAAGTTCGGGATTAGGAGTAATTGCTAAATTACTGTTATTTCTTCCACTAATAATAGGTATTAATTTTTGCTTATTACCAACACAAACACACCAGGTCTTTTCTATTTTCAAAGTTGTTCGCAAATAGTGTAATAAACTATATAAAATAATTCCCAATACATTAGCAATTAAAGGACTAAGTAACAAAGGAGTAAAAAAAGATTTGCCCAGAGCAGCAAAATTCAATTGCATCCCAATCGCAGCCAAGCCAGCCCCCGACAAAGCTCCTGTAATGCCATGAGTAGTAGATATGGGAAACCCCGTTACTGTAGCCAGAATAACGGTTATGGCTGCTCCCAAAGCCACTGCTA